>DATNKN010000266.1:0-3023 GCA_035603375.1 Solirubrobacteraceae bacterium | reverse complement strand
CGCCAGCAAGCCAAGCGAGGCACCGGCGACATCAAACGCGCGCTTGACCAGCGCCGAGGAGCGCGTGAGGTCGAAACGGCGCACCCCCATCAGCGTGACGCCATGCAGATCGTCGAACTCCACCGACGATCCGATCACCTGCAGCAGGCGCGGCACCACGCTCACGCGGATGCCCACCGCTTTGAGCGTACGCACCAGGTCGAGCGTCTCACGCCCTTCGGTGCCGTGAGGCGCGACGATCGCGCGGTGCACGTCGAGCGCTCCGGCTAGATCGCGTATCTCCTGCAGCTTGTCGTGGGAAAACGCGTCGGTGGACCAGGGCGCTATGTCCTCGAGATCGACGTGCGCCACGATCTCGGCCCGTACACCACCGTGATTGCTCATGCGCTGGCGAATCGTCTCCTCGGAGGCGGCGCTGCCGATGAACAGGCAGCGCTCGACCGGCGCCGCGCGCAACGCCACGGCGCGCGCGCCCACGCGACCTACGATCAGCAGCACGGCGAGGGAGATCCACAGGAACAGCACGTCGTCGCGCGTCAGTCGCCCATAGCCGAGCGGGCTCTCCGCCAGCCACGCCACCAGCGCACACAGCGTGGCCACCTGGAACAGCTTGGGCACCTCGTCAAGCGTGGTCTTGCGGATGACCGCTTCGTCGCGGTCATACAAGCCGAATACCTTCGCCCCGAGCACAACCAGGGGCAAGCCCGCGAGACACACCCGTGCAAGATGCAACCGTCCGCCGGACAGTCCAATCGCCAAGCCAAACGCGCCCACCACCGCCAGTACGTCGCCGGCCAGCAGCGCGCGCCGAAACAGCGCGTCGCGCAACATGCTCGCCGCGGGACCCCGCGTCTCGAGAATCGGAACGGCCCCGACCAAACGCCGTCCACGGCCTCGCTCGGTAGCTCGCCGGGGAGCCAGCGGAGCGCCAAACCCACCTGGGGTGGCCAGCTTCTCCCGCACCTGACTGCTCATCGCCTCCAACCTTGTCTCCATGACTCGCGTTGAAACAAAGTCAGCACTACGACCCTCGGCATCCCGCCGGGTCATCAACGATTCGTGCTGACAACTTCGCCTGCATCACTCGTGCGTCGTCGGTTTCCCCCAAATCCCTCCGCTATCTCACCTGGGGATTAGCCGCTTTCTCCGTACTGGAATGAGTGTCTTCGTTTCGGCTCCAATCACAATGGTCCGGGTGTCTCATCTTGCGTTCAGGCACCTGAACGCAAGTCCCATGTCACAGACCACCGGCAGGGCTCGGAGCATCTCCTCGAAGGAGACGGTCGACAGCTTGCACGCGTCGGGCACGATGAGCGGGTCGGCCATGAACACGCCCGCGAGTCGTCCTCAACCGGTGCGTGCCCTGAACGGCTCCTCCACGCCCAGCGTGCCGGGCCCGGAGAGCTCAAAAGCGCTGTGCAGCGCTCGCACCGCACGCTCGACGTGGGCGCGTCCGATCACGCAGGAGATCTTGATCGGAGAGGTCGAGATCATCTCGATGTTGATGCCCTCGCCCGCGAGCACGCTAAAGACCTTGGCGGCGACGCCAGGATGCGAGCGCATACCGGCGCCGATGATCGACACCTTGCCCATCTCACTCTGAGTGGCCATACGCTCGCACACGCTCTCGCCCATCGCCTCAAGCGCCGCTGTCGCCACCCGCAGGTCTTCGTGGGGCACCGTGAAGGAAATCTCGGCCTTGCCACCGGCCGAGGTGGGCACGTTCTGGGCGATCATGTCCACGTTCACGTTGGCCTCGCCGAGAGCATCGAAGATGCGCGCGGCGGCTCCCGGCTCGTCGGGCACGCCGATCAGCGTGACTCGCGCCTCGGCGGTTGAGTGGGTGACGGCTGTGATGATTGGCTGCTCCAAGGTTTCTCCCTCTGAAAGCACAACGGTACCGGGGGCGTCCTCGAAGGAGGAGCGACAATGGATGCGTACGCCCTCGTTGCGCGCATACTCGACCGAGCGCAGTTGCAGCACGCCCGCACCGGAGGCAGCCATCTCGAGCATCTCCTCGAAAGACACGGTCGGCAGCTTGCGCGCGTCGGGCACGATACGGGGGTCGGCGCTGAAAACGCCTGCCACGTCGGTGTAGATCTCGCATTCGCGGGCGCCGACAGCCGCCGCCACCGCCACCGCGGTCGTGTCCGACCCGCCGCGCCCCAGAGTGGTGACGTCGTCGCTGGTGGACACGCCCTGAAAGCCGGCAACGAGCACGATGTGGTCTTGCTCAAGCGCCGCGCGCACGCGGTCGGCGCGCACGTCGAGGATGCGCGCCTTGGTGTGGGAGGTGTCGGTGACAATCCCCGCCTGCGACCCGGTCAGCGAGATCGCGCGGTGGCCGAGGTCGTTGATCGCCATCGCGCACAGAGCGCAGGAGATGCGCTCGCCGGTGGACAGCAGCATGTCCATCTCGCGCGGGTCGGGCGCGCTTGAAACCTCCTCGGCCATCGCGATCAGCTCGTCGGTCGTCTTGCCGCGCGCGGACAGCACCGCCACGACGCCGTAGCCGGCGTTGCGCTTCTCCACGATGCGCGCGGCGGCACGCTTGATGCGCTGCGCGTCGGCAACAGAGGTGCCGCCGAACTTCATCACGACGATCTCGGACACGTTCGCAGGATAGATGTACGGCAGGGCCGCATGCGGCGTGTCTCGGGGGCACGTATTGCGCGTCCCGAACTACAAAGACCTTCGCCCGGCCAGCGCCTTGCCGAGCGTGACCTCGTCGGCATACTCAAGGTCGGAGCCGACCGGCAGGCCGCTGGCGAGGCGCGTGACCGTGAGCTGTGGGGCACGGGCGCGCAGCTGCTCAGCAATATGTAGGGCCGTCGCTTCGCCGGTTGTGGTGGGGTTCGTCGCGAGCACCAGCTCGCGCACCGCCGGCGAGTCGCCCTCCGCGGAGGCGGTTACGCGCGCGTAGAGCTGCTCGATCTTCAGGTCCTCGGGCTCGATGCCGTCGATCGGAGACAAAGCGCCTCCCAGCACGTGGTAGAGACCATGGAATTCGTGGGTGCGCTCCA
>DATNKN010000249.1:0-10977 GCA_035603375.1 Solirubrobacteraceae bacterium | reverse complement strand
GCCCGCGGGAAGGGAGATGCCGACGCAGCCGCGGTCGAGCGCGCGATCGACGTCGTAGGGGTCGAGTTGGTCGAGCGCGAGCGCGCCCCACACGCCGAACGGCTCGCCGAGCGCGAGCGCGCCCTCGTGGTAGGCGTCGATCAGCTCCACCGCGCTGGCGCGCGGCAGCAGCTCGATGCCCAGCGGGCTCGACAGGCACACGAGCGCGCGATCGAGTCCGTCGCGCTCCACGAGCTCAGCTCTGGCGCTGGGCGCTTCGCTGTCGAGGTCGATCACATACGGCTGCTCGCCGGCGAGAAACAGCACGGTAAGTCCGTGTTCGCGGCGGATAAACGGCAGCTCGCGCCGGCGCGAGAGCGCCTCCACCAGGGGCTCGGTCCATAGGTGTTGATGAATGTCGATCTTCACGGCAATCTCCAGATTCTTGATCAAGTTTATGAAGATTAGCACGTGGCGGCACGCCGTGCAAGTGTCGAAGGTGCAACGACCAGCAGGTCGCTGGCGCCGCACGCAGCGCATTCGATGGCACGAAGCGCAGGCGCTCCTTGGCATAAAGACGCGGGTGCTCCATGACACGAGGCGCGGGCGCTCCATGACACGAGGCGCGGGCGCTCCCCCTCGCCGCCCGCGGGCGCAATACCGTTAGCGCGTGCCCACCGCACTGCCAACACAGCAAACAACCGTGCAGGGCCTGCGCACCCGCTACCTGGTGCAGGGCACCGGCCCGCCCGTGCTCGTGCTGCATGGCTGGGGTGCCTCGATCGAGGCGGCCTACCCGATCGTCACGGGCCTCGCGCCGGTGGCACGCGTGTATGTGCTGGACCTACCCGGCCATGGGCAGAGCGACCTGCCGCCCGCTCCGTGGGGAGTGCAGGAGTATCAGGCCTTCGTGGCTGCCTTCATGGACGCGCTCGGCATCGAGCGCCCGGCCATCGTCGGGCACTCGAACGGCGGGCGCATCGCGATCCGGATGGCCGCCACCGAACCGGCCCGTGTAGGGCGGCTCGTGCTCGTCGACTCCGCCGGCATCCGCCCCAAGCGCACGCTGCGCTACTACCGTCGCGTGGGCATGGCCAAGGTTGGCAAGTACGCCGCGCGCTACCTCGGCACAGCGGGCGAGCGCCTGCGCGCGCGCATCGTGGGGCGCGTCGCATCAGCCGACTACGCTGCCGCCGGGGAGATGCGCCCGACGCTCGTGCGGCTCGTCAACAGCGACCTGCGCGAGTACCTGCCGCAAGTGTGCGTCCCCACGCTGCTGGTGTGGGGCGCCAACGACACCGACACGCCGCTGTCGGACGCACGCCTGATGGAGAAGCTGATCCCCGACGCCGGCCTGGTCGTGCTGGAGGGCGCCGGCCACTACAGCTACCTCGACCAGTCGGCACACTTCGCGCGGATCGTGTCGCACTTTCTCGCGCCGCCGGCCGGCGGCGCGATGGGTGCCTCAGAGCACGACGCAGCGGGCGCGCCGGGGGGAAGCGAGTCGGGAGGCCTCTCGGCACAGGTCGTGGAAAGCGAGTCGGCGAAGAACAGCGAAGCGCACACGCCCGGCGGGTCGGAGAGGCGCACATGAGCGCGTTCGAGGGCACTTGCGCCGTCCTCGCGACGCTTGCCGTCGCCGCGCGTCTGGCCGGGTGCCAGCATCGCCTGCTGCACCTCTTCCAGCTGGAGCACTACGAGCCGGCCCGACTAATGCTGTGGTTGCGCCGCCGCGGCGAGCTGCTCGCGCCCAGCGAGCTGGCGCCCGTCGCCGTGCTGTATGGCACGGCGATCGCGCTTGCCGCCGCCGGCGGCTCGGCGACGAGCTGGCTGTGCGGAGCGGCGCTGCTGCTCACCCTGCCGCTGGCCCTGCTCGGCGTGCGCGACTGGCGTCGCCCCGCGGTCAAGCCGCTCGTGTTCACCGACCGCGCGCTGCGCCTGCTGCTCGCGGCGCTGCTCGCGCCCGTGCTGCTCGTGCTCGTGGCGATCTCCCTCGCCGGCGCGGGCCTGCAGCTCGCCGGGCTGATCGCGCTGCTGGCGCTCGCCTTCGCGCTGCTGGCGCTCGCGCCGTGGACGCTGCTCGCCGCCAACCTCGCGCTGCGCCCGCTGCAGAGCGCGATCAACCGGCGCTACGAGCAGCACGCCCGCGAGGCGCTGCGCGACTGGTCGCCGCTGGTGGTGGGCATCACCGGCAGCTACGGCAAGACCACCACCAAGTTCTGCGTCGGTGAGGTGCTCGCCGCCGACCGCCCCACGCTCGTGACGCCCAACAGCTACAACAGCTTCCTCGGCGTGCTGCGCACGATCAACGAGCAGCTGGAGTGGCGCCACCGCGCGTTCGTGGTCGAGATGGGTATGTTCCGCCGCGGCGACATCGCCGAGCTGTGCGAGCTTGTGCACCCGAGCATCGGCATCGTCACGGCGATCGGCCCGATGCACCTGGAGCGACTCGGCTCGATCGAGAACATCGCCGCCGCCAAGGGCGAGCTGCTAGACGCGCTGCCCGCCAGCGGGCACTTCATCACCAACGCCGACGATCCCCGCTGCCTGGAGCTGGCCGCGCGCGCGCATGTGCCCGTGACGCTGTTCGGAATCGACGATGGCCCGGGCGGTGCGGCCCCCGTCGCAGCGGCGTCAGGGGCGCTCGGCACTCCCGCGGGAACGACCCATCCCCCCCCAAAAAACAACCCATTCGTGCAAGTGCTCGCGCGGGACATTGCGCTCGCCGACGGTCGCACGACGTTCCAGTTGCAGCTCGACGGTCCCGACAGTCCGGCGACGCCCGTGTCGGCGGGCCTGCTCGGACGCCACAACGTGCTCAATCTGCTCGCCGCCGCCGCGGTCGGTCGGGTGCTCGAGATCGAGCCGGCGCGCATCGCCGAGGGTCTCGCCCAGGTGCAGGCGCCGGAGCATCGTCTGCAGCCGATCGCCAATGCCCGCGCGGGCGTGGTTGTGATCGACGACGCCTACAACTCCAACCCCGACGGTGCCGCCGCGGCGCTTGAGGTGCTGCGCGAACATCCCGCCTCGCGCCGCCTGCTGGTCACGCCCGGCATGGTCGAGCTGGGCGAGCTGGAAGCACAGCTGAACCGTCGCTTCGGCGAGCAGGCGGGCGCGGTGTGCGACATCGCGATCCTCGTCGGTCCCGCGCGCACCGCGCCGATTCGCGAAGGGCTCGCCGCGGCCGGCATGGACCCCGCGAGCGTGCACGTCGTGCGTGACATCGGCGAGGCCACGGAGCTGCTCGGCCGCCTCACGCGCGCCGGCGACGTGGTGCTGTTCGAGAACGACCTCCCCGACACCTACGAGGAACCCCAGGGCGCGCTCGCCGCGAGCGCGTAATTTTTAGGGATGGGACCCCTTCCGGGGTCCAGCTGCACGTTGCCGCGGTGCCCTGTCGCCTCGGCACATAAGCTACGCGTGTATGCCAGCAAGCGGACTCACAGTGGGCGTGGCGTTTGGCGGGCGCTCCGTCGAGCACGATGTCTCGATCGTCACCGGCCTGCAGGCGCTCAGCGTGCTCTCCGAGCGCCACCTGCCCGTCCCGATCTACATCGCCCGCAGCGGCCGCTGGTACACGGGGGAGGCACTGCGCGAGCTGTCGGTCTATCAGCAGGACACCCAATCGCAGGGGGTCCCCCATGGCGGGGGGCAGGCAAGCGGCGGCGACCCCGAGGCCGAGGAGGTGCACTTCGACCTGCACAACGGCCGCCTCCTGCGCGCCGGCGCGGGAGGGGTGAGCGGGGAGGGCGGATCGCCGCTGCGCTCCCGCTGGCGCGGCGCGGCGTCGCGTCCCGCGCCCGAGCCGATCGAGCTGGACGCGGTCGTGCTCGCCACGCACGGCACCCAGGGCGAGGACGGCTGCCTGCAGGGCGCGCTTGAGCTTGCCCGCCTGCCCTACGTCGGTCCGCCCGTGGGCGCGGCGGCGGCCGCGATGAACAAGGTCACCACCAAGGCCGTCCTCGCGCAAGCGGACCTGCCCGCGCTCGACTATCTCGCGCTGTCCCGCGCCGACTGGGATCGCGACCGTGCGAGCGTCGTGTCGGCGGTGCGCGAGCGTTTTCCTTTCCCGCTCTATGTCAAGCCCGCCTCGCTCGGCTCGAGCGTCGGCGTCAGCCGTGTCGAGAGCGAGCGCGACCTATCCGAAGCGTTGGAACTGGCCTTCGAACTTGATCGCTCCTGTCTGGTCGAACCGGCCGTGGAGGGCGGCATTGAGGTCAACTGCGCGGTAATCGGCCGCCCCGGCATGCAGCCGCGCGCCTCGGTGTGCGAGCAACCGCTCGCCGCCAGCGGTTTCCTGTCCTTCGAGGACAAGTACATGTCCGGCGCCAAGGATGAGGGCATGAAGGGCGCACAGCGCCTGATCCCCGCGCCAATCTCCGAGACGCTCACCGAGCAGGCGCGCGAGCTGGCGGTGCGCGCCTTCACCGCGTTCGGCTGTGCGGGCGTTACGCGCGTGGACTTCCTGATCGACGCGAGCGAGCGCGTGTATGTCAACGAGCTGAACACAATCCCCGGGTCGTTCTCCTTCTACCTGTGGGAGCCCGCTGGCCTGCCCTTCGCTGAGCTGATGGACGAGCTGCTCGACCTTGCCGTGGCCGAGCACAGCGAGCAGCTGCGCACCACAACCGTGTTCGCCACCAACCTGCTCGCCCAGCGAGCGGGCGGCGCGAAGGCCGGGGAGAAGACTTGAGCGGCCCTGCCCTCGTCGCGATGGGCGGCCGCTCGCTAGAGCGCGAGATCAGCCTGCGCAGTGGCCATCGCGTCGAGCGTGCGCTGCGAGCACTCGGCTACAGCGTCAGCGCACTCGACGTCGGCGCCGATTTCGTGGAGCGCGTGCTCGAGGCGCAACCGGGCTTTGTGTTCGTCGCGATGCACGGTCGCGGCGGCGAGGACGGCACCCTGCAGGATCTCCTGGAGACGCTCGGCGTGCCCTACACCGGCTCCGATCCGCTGGCCAGCGCGCTGTGCATGGACAAGGTCCTGTTCAAGCGCATGCTGCGCCTGCACGGCATCCCCACCCCGGCCTTCCACAGCTTCAACGAGACGGCCTTCCGCGAGCTTGGCGGAGCGGGCACGTTTCCGCGACTGCTCCAGGAGCTGTCGCTGCCCGCCGTGGTCAAGCCGGTCGCGCAGGGCTCGGCGATCGGCATCAAGTTCGTGGCGAGCGCCGAGCAGCTGCCGAGCGCGATCCTCGGCGCGTTCGGCTATGGCGACCGCGTGCTCGTGGAGGAGCGCATCGTCGGTCGCGAGCTGGCGGTGACCGTGCTCGACTCGGCCATCCCCGGCGAGCGCGCGCGCGCGCTGCCGATCGTAGAGCTGTTCACGCCGGAGAGCTTCTACAGCTATGAAGCCCACTACACGATTGGCCAGCTGCGCATGGAGGTGCCTGCACAGCTGTCCGAGCCCGTGCGCGCCCGGGTGCAGGCGGCCGCCCTGGACAGCTACACGCTGATGGGCTGCCGCGACTTCGCGCGCGTGGATCTGATCCTCGACGAGCACGAGGTGCCGCAGGTGCTCGAGATAAACACGATTCCCGGGCTCACCGAGACGGGCATAACCACCGCCGCCGCCGAGGCCGGCGAGCTGAGCTTCGCTGATCTAGTTGGCGCAATCGTCGCGCGCGTGTCCCCGCACTGAGCGCGGACGAGCGGAAGTTCCAACCGCTCGATAATGTAGCGTTTTTACCAACAGACGATTGTATTCTCCAACCATGGGCTCGGGCACCTGCCTGGAGCGTGCCGTGTGCGCGCCGCGGGCACATGTGGCCGTGCGACTCGATCAGCGAGGTGAACTGCGATGCGCAAGGACGATGAGCACAAGCACGACGCCGGCGAGGGCGACGTCGGTCACGGCGAGACCGGCCAGGGCAAGGCGGGTCAGCGCCGGGGCGGCGCAAGCAAGGCGGCCAAGCGCGAGGCGGGCAAGGCCAAGGCTCGCAAGAGCAAGACTGGCGCCGGCCGCAAGACCGCGACCGGCAAGGCAGGCGCTGGCGACACCGATGCCGGCAAGGACGGCGGCGGCGCCCCCGACACACCTCAGCCACGGGTGAGGCCGGCCCCCGATCCGCGCCTGTCGCGCTCGCTGGAATACGGAGTGGCGATCTTGGAGACATTCTCCGCTGAGCGCCAGGAGCTTGGTATCGCGGGGCTCTCCGACACCGTCGGCATCAGCCGTTCGACCACGCATCGCTACGCCACGACGCTGGTCGCACTCGGCTATCTCGAGCAGGACAGCAAACGCAAGTATCGCCTCTCCGCGCGCGCGGCGACCCCGGGAAGCGCGGCGATCGCGGCGGTGCGCCGAGACATCCACGCGCGCGCGATGCTCGAGGAGTTGCGCGAGCAAACAGGCCACACCGTCAGCATGGGCGTGCTCGACCGCGCTCGCGTCACCTACGTGCACCGCTTGTTCGGTCATCGCGCCGGGCAGTACGCGATCGACGCGAACCTGGGGGTGGGCGCGAGCGTGCCGGTGTATTGCACCGCGCTCGGCAAGGTGCTGCTCGCAAGCCTCTCCGACGCCGAGCGTCGCGAGGTGCTCGCGGGCCTGCACCTCACGCGACACGGACCCAACACGATCATCGACAAGCACGCCCTGGCAACAGAGCTGGACGGCATCAGTTCACGCGGCATCGTGCTCAGCGACGAAGAGGCGGTACGCGGTGCGCGCTCGATCGCCGTGCTCGTGCCGCGTCCAAGCGGCGAGCATCAGCTCGCGATCGACGTCACGGTGCCTTCGGCCGCCTACACGCTCGAGCAGCTCACGACGCAAATCGGCCCACACGTGCAGCGGGCGGCGCGGCTGATCTCCGGGGAATAGCGCTAGAGACCCTCACACGCGCAGCAGCCCGTGCTGCAGTGCGTAGTGCACCAGCTCGGCGCGGGTGGCGAGCCCCAGCTTGCGATGGATGCGCGCTCGGTGCGTCTCGATCGTGCGTGGCGAGAGCCCCAGCTTGCCGGCTATCTCGACACTTGTGTGTCCCAGCGCGATCAGTCGCAGCACCTCGCGCTCGCGCGGCGTGAGCTTGTCGATGTCCGTCGATGCCTGGCCGCCGCTGAGCTTGACGGCCAGCAGCGGGCTCACGTAGCGCTTGCCGCGCGCGGCGTTGCGCACCGCCGCCGGCAGGTCGGAGTCGGCCATCTCCTTGAGCACCAGCCCGAGCGCGCCCTTGTCGAGCGCGCGCCTCGCGCACGCTGGGTCGTCGTTCATCGTCAGCACCACGATGCCCGTGTCGCGCGTCGCTTTGCTCATGCGCGTGAGCGTCTCGATACCGGACCCCCAGCTCGACATGGCGAGGTCGAGCACAAGCACGTCCGGGTGGCGATCGCGCACATGGCCCAGCACCAAGTCAAGGCTGTCGGTCTCGGCAATCACATCGATATCGGCTTCGCCCTCCAGCAACAGGCGCAGGCTCGCGCGCATCGCGACGTGATCGTCGGCCAGCAAAATCGTAATCGGCGCCGAAGCCGAAACCTGCGCGTCGCCGGTTGATCCCGAGGAATCCGGCACGGAAGCGAGACGTAGAACCGGAGGCATATGAAAACAGTACGCACCCGCGCCACTGCTACCCAGCGGACAAAGTCCGGTACTTGCACGTGGAAAAGCACTGAAGCTCCCACTTGCCGCGAACATCCTGTTGGCGCTCACGCGCGGCTATTCCAGCTCCGTAGTTCTCTGCAACGCATCGGCGGACTTACTCGGCTGGCGCAAGCGCGACCATTTCATATGCTCGCCGCATGTCCACCGACCCCACCTCCATCGGCGATCCTCAACTCGACTGCATCCCGTACGAACTCCGATACGAGGGCCGGCGCGGATGCGCATAGGAATACTCACCGGCGGGGGTGACTGTCCCGGCCTGAACGCGGTGATTCGGGGGGTCGTGCGTCGTGGTGTGGACCTTGGCGGGCACAGCTTCGTCGGCTTCCGCGGCGGCTGGGCGGGCGTGCTGGAGAACGAGAGTGTCGCACTCTCGCGCGAGAGCACCGCGGGCATCCTGCCGCGCGGGGGCACGATCCTCGGCACCTCGCGCACCAACCCGTTCTCTGCTCGCGAGGAGGATGGCGGTCGCGAGGACGGGCTCGCCCGGATCGAGCAAACGTTCGCGCGCGAGCGCCTGGACGCGCTGATACCGATCGGCGGCGAGGACACGCTTGGCGTGGCGCTTCGCCTCTCGCGCGAGGGGCTGCCGATCGTGGGCGTGCCGAAGACGATCGACAACGACATCGGCGGCACCGACTTCACGTTCGGCTTCCACACCGCCGTGCAGATAGCGACCGACGCAATCGACCGCCTGCACACGACCGCCGAGTCGCACAACCGTGTGATGGTGGTCGAGGTGATGGGTCGTCATGCCGGCTGGATCGCCGCCTACGCCGGCATCGCCGGTGGCGCCGATGCGATCCTCGTGCCCGAGCGTCCGATCGACCTCGAGGAGGTATGCGTGCGCCTGCGTCGTCGCCATGCGCGCGGCGTAACCTTCTCGATCGTGGTCGTCTCCGAGGGCGCGGTGCCGCGCGAGAGCACCGGCGTGTCGCCGGCCAGCGAACAGCCAGCGGACGAGTTCGGCCACGCGCGCCTCGGCGGCATCGGCGTGGAGTTGGCGCGTCGGATCGAGTTGCTCACCGGCTATGAGACGCGCGCGACGATTCTCGGCCATGTGCAGCGCGGCGGCACGCCCACCGCGTATGACCGCGTGCTGGCGACCCGCTTCGGGGTGGCCGCGATGGATGCGGTGGTGGGCGGACGGTTCGGGCGAATGGTTGCGTTGCGGGCCGCGGATATCGTCGAGATCGCCCTGGCAGACGCGCTGGCCGAGCCGAAGCTCTTGGACGCGCGGCTGTTCGACACAGCCGCAGTGTTCTTCGGCTGAGGCAACCCGCGGGGATCGCGGCGGTGCGCGACGCGGCGCTTGCGCCTCCGGCGCGCTGCGTCGTGAGGCTACCCAGAACTCGCCGCCGTGCGCGCCCCCACGCCAGCGCTCTCGACGCGCTTGACGGGGAAGCTGGCCCTGATGGTGGTGCCCTTGCCGGGCGCCGAGTCAATCTCGAATTCGCCGTCGAGCAGGTGCACGCGCTCGTGCATACCGAGCAGTCCATACCCGTCGCTGTGGCTGCTCGGGTCGAAGCCGCTGCCGTCGTCGCGCACGCTCACGGAGATGTTGGCCTCATCCTCGTGTACCTCGACAACCGCTCGCTTCGCGCTGCCGTGCTTGGCGGCGTTGGTGAGCGCCTCCTGCACGATCCGGTACATAGCCGTCTCGATCTCGGGAACGTGGCGGGTGTGCTCGGTGGACAGGTCGATGCTCACGTCGACATCGATGCCGTGACGCTCGGCCCGTTCGCCGAGCGCCTGGATCGCGGCCGCCGCGCCCAGCTCGTCAAGCGAAGCGGGACGCAGGTCGGTGATCAGCGCGCGCAGGTTCGTGATGCTTTCCTCCAGATGGTCGATCGCACTGGCCACCGCCTTCTCGAGCGCGTCGGGCTTGGCCGAACGCTTGGCGGTGGACAGACCCACGCGCAGCGCGCTGAGGCTCTGCAGCGTCTCGTCGTGCAGCTCGCGCGCCCAGTGCTGACGTTCGGCCTCGGCCGCCGCGAGCCGCTGGCGCTGGCGCTCGGAGGCCACCGATTGCGCTGTTGCCACGGCAGTGGCCGCGGAGGCGGCGAACGCTTCCAGCAAACGCTCGTCGTCGGTCGTGAACTCCGGCCCGTCGTGCGCGCGATCGATCGCGACGAGCACACCATAGGCGCGGTTTTGGAAGACCAGCGGCATCAGCAGCCCGCCTTCGGCTGCCACGCCGAGCGTGCCCAGGCCGTGTTCTTCAAAGCGCGCCCGGGTCAGCGGTTCCTGCAAGCGCTGTGCGCGGCGCGTGCGCAGCGCGGCGCTCGCAGCCGAGTCGCCGAGCGGCACCTGCCGGCCGATCAGCCCCGCCGGCAGCTCGCCCGCGCCGGCCGACACGACCAGCCGCCCGCGCTGCACCAGCTCGATCACGAGCAGGCGCGCGTCGACGAGCGCCCGGCCGCGCTTGGCAACCAGCTCCAGGATCACCTCCAGGTCTGTCTCCGCGCCGACCGCCCGTGCGATCTGGGTGGTGGCGTGCAGCGCCGACACCGTGCGTTCCAGCTCGTCGCGACGTTGTCTAGTGCCCGTGTAGCGGCGTGCGTGGTCGATCGCGAAGCCGGCAAGCTCGGAGAGCATCGTCACCGCTTCCTCGTCGGCCTCGGTGAACTGCTCCCCGTGCCGCTTCTCGGTCAGGTAGAGGTTGCCGAAGGGCATGTCCTCGATCAGGATCGGCACCCCGAGGAAACTCTTCATCGGCGGGTGCCCGTGCGGGAAGCCGTAGGAGCGCGGATGTTCGCTGATGTCGCTCAACCGCAGCGCCGTGGGATGGTGGATCAGCTCGCCGAGCACCCCGCGACCGTGCGGCAGGGCTCCGATCACCTCGCGTTCGGAGTCGTCTATCCCGATTGTCAGGAATCGCTCCAGCTCGTTGCGCGACTCGGCAAGCACGCCGACGGCCGCGTAACGCGCCCCGGTCAGCTCGCGCGCGGATTCGAGCACACGGTTGAGCACGACCTCCAGGTCGAGCTCGGCGAGCACGCTACGCGCGATGTCCAGCACACCTCGCGCGGTGCGGTCCATCAGCCGCCCTCGCGGATGCGCATATGTGCCGGCTTTCTGCCTGACTGCATCGTCGATGGTTTGCGCAATGTCAAACGGCCTGCCACCGCTGCTCCATCCAATGTTTCCGCAGCCGCTAACCAACGGCCGGGTCACGTAGCTTAGCGCACAATGTAAGCGTTCGTTTCGAGAATCATTTGCGCGATTGGCTCGAACAATCGGTTGCCCTGGAGGCTCGTGGGGACGCCAGGTCGGCGGAGGAATGGGGAGCAGAGAGCGAGGAGTGGGCGAGACCCGAGGCGGATCGGGCAACGTCAGGGTGAAGGGTTAGCGGAAAACGGAAGGGGGGAGATTCGAACTCCCGAGACGGGGGTT
>DATNKN010000247.1:0-13971 GCA_035603375.1 Solirubrobacteraceae bacterium | reverse complement strand
GATCTTCCAGAAGGCGATGGGCGCCGGAGACGCGTATGACGAGCAACTGCGCGAACTGGGCACCGACAATGTCGAGCAGGCATTCTGGACGCTCGCCGAGCAGGACATCCGCGAGGCATGCGACCTGTTCAGGCCGATCTGGGAGCAGGGCCTCGGCCGCGACGGCTATGTCTCGCTGGAGGTCGATCCGCGTCTGGCCTACGACGCCCAGGCCACCTTCGGCGAGGCGATGCGCCTGCACAGGGAGGTCGATCGGCCCAACCTGCTCGTCAAGATCCCCGCCACCAAGCCCGGTCTGGCAGCGATCGAGGACGTAATCGCCAAGGGTCACTCGATCAACGTCACGCTGATCTTCTCCCTGCAGCGCTACGCCGAGGTAGCCGAGTCCTACATTCGCGGCCTCGAGCGCCTCGTCGCCGAGGGAGGCGATCCAAGCAAGGTGGCCTCCGTCGCGAGCTTCTTCGTCTCGCGTATCGACACCGAGGCCGACCGGTTGCTGGATGAGATCGCCGGGCACGACGAGCTAAAGGGGCGCCTCGCCGTCGCCAACGCCAAGCTCGCCTACCGCCACTACCAGCAGGCCTTCAGCGGCGCGCGCTGGGACTACCTGGCTGGCAAGGGTGCCACGCCACAGCGGGTGCTGTGGGCCTCCACCTCGACCAAGAACCCCAGCTATCGCGACACGCTCTATGTGGACGAGCTGATCGGCTCCGACACGGTCAACACGATGCCCGAGGAGACCGTGCGCGCATTCCAGGACCACGGCGCGCCGCGACCATTGCTCACCGAGGGCCTCGCCGACGCCCAGTCAGTCTTGGACGAGCTGGCCGCCGCCGGGATCAGCTACGACGAGCTGACAGACACGGTCGAGCGCGAGGGTGTGGAAAAGTTCGAAGCCAGCTTCCACGAGCTGCACGACTCGCTCGCGGCGAAGCTCGGGTCGCTCGCGCCGGCGTGAGCCGGTTCGCGACCGGCCGTGCGAGCGGTCCGTTCGTGCCAACCTTGATCTTGTGCGACGCATTCCCGAGCAACTCGACATAGAGCCCACTCCGGAGCCACTCGCGGGCAACCTGCCCCAGCCGGCGTCGGAGCGAGGCGCTTGGGTACTCGCCGCGTCGCTTGGCGTGCTCGGCGTGCTTGTACTGGCGCTCGCGCTCAGCGGCGTGCTCGGCAGCGTCTCCAGCACCAGCGCCACCGTGCCACCGCCGGTGTTCAAGGTGGCCGCCACCCCTGTACCGGGCGCCACCAAGCCCGTCAGCGCTGTCGAGCCGGCGCGCGCACACGCGATCCTCGGCGATCCGTCCCCGGTGCAGGCCCATCGCGATCTCGCTCTATACGAAGATCCCGCGAGCACCCACATCTCTGAGCGCTGGATGCAGGGCTTCTACCCGATCTATGAGGTCGCCCAGAAGACGTTCGGCGTCAACTGGCTGCTGATCGCCTCCATCCACAAGCAGGAGACCGACTTCTCAACCGCGCCCACCACCTACCACGGGCTCAACTTCGCCGGTTGCTGTGGCGGGCCGATGCAGTTCAACGTCATGAATGGGGACCCCGCCCGCTCGCCCGGGGGATCCGATTCCACCTGGGCGCTTGTGAGCGACTCCTACATCTACGGCGCGCGTCCCTCAAGCTACGACCACATGACCGCGAGGCACCCCTCGATCTACGACGACTTCGACTCGATCATGGCCGCCGCCCACCTGCTCTCCGCCGACGGCGCGGAAATGGAACTGGGCGCCGCCGCCTGGAACGCCGCTTATGACTACTACGGCCACGACCTCACCGGCGTCACCTACGCCGATCAGGTCCTGGCCCGCGCGATCGACTGGTCCCAGCACGGCTTCTGCATCAACTGCGGCCTGGAAGGAGCAATGGTGCAAGCGGTCTATGGCGCCTACGGCGCGCCGGTGGCGGCCACGTTTGAAACGGCGATCGCGGCGGGGGTCCATCCTGCTGTCCGGCATGGGCATGGGAAAACAAGGCGTAGGAGGCGTGGGTAGTAGGGCATGGGAGCGGGGAGAGAAGGCTGCTCGGGGAGTATGGGGAGTTGCTCTTTTTATACGATTCACGATAGTGACTACGATATGTAGCTCCTATAGTGAATCCTCCAAAAAGTATGCACCACCACTGCTCCTCGCACCACCACTGCTCCTCCCTGTACGCGCTACCCCCGTTCCTCCCTGTCTCACCAAAGGCTCAATCGACCGGTCACGCCGCGTCGGCCTGCGCGATCAACTCCCCGGCGACACGGTCGGTAGCCGCGCCGGTTCCGCCGAGCAGGCGCCGTGACAGTTGCGCGCGGCGGAAATACAGCGGTGCGTCGTGCTCCCAGGTTGCGCCGATGCCGCCATGCACCGAGATCATCGTGCGCGACCCGTGGTCGAGCGCGCGCCCGGCCACCGAGCGTGCCGCGCTGGCCGCCAGCGGAAACTCCGCCGGCGCGCCGTTTCGCGACCAGCCCGCGTAATACAGCAGCGAGCGCCCGTTCTCGAGCTGGCGCAGCACCTCGGTGAGCGAGTGCTTTACGGCCTGATAGGAGCCGATCGCGCGACCGAAGGTGAAGCGCTCCTTGGCGTATGCAACCGACATGTCGAGCGCCGTCTCCACGCTGCCGAGCGACTCGGCGGCGATCAGTGCTTGCGCAAGATGCCACGCGCCCGCGAGCGACTCCACGGGGGCGTCCAGCACGGTCGCGGGCGCATCCGTCAGCGTCACGTGTCCGAGCGAGCGCGTCGCGTCGTAGCGGCGCACTGCCTGCACCGACACGCCGGCCGCAGATGCGTCGATCGCGACGCCCACGGGCTTGCCGCCTGCCTGCGCCCCGTCATGGGATGTGTCTCCTTGCGAGGTATCGAGCAGCGCCACACCCACGAGCAGGTCAGCGCCCGGGGCATCCGGCACGAACGCGATCGTGCCGCTCACGAGCACGCCGCCTTTGCCGTCATCCTTCGCTATGGGGGCACTCGGGCGCGTGCTTCCGTGCACCGGGTCCACGCACCACCCCTCCACCAGGTCGTTCGGAGGCATCGCCGGCAGGTATGCCGCCCTGCGCTCGCCGCTCGCCAGCGGCCCGAGCAGTGCCGCGGCACCAGGGGAATCGTTCAGGATCGCGCTCGCCGGCAGGTGCCCGAGCAGCGCCACGGGCGCAAGCACGCGCCCACACTCGCTCATAACGAGCATCGCGTCGAACGCGTCCAGCCCCGCGCCGCCGTGAGCCTCATCGATCAGCAGGCCCGGCCAGCCCGCCTCGCAAGCGGTCGGCCACAGGTCGGGCAGCGCATCGTCGTTGCCATCGAGTGCCTCTCTGGCGGTCTCCAGCGTCTTCGTGCGTGAGAGCGTGCCCCTGGCCGCCTCGCGCAGGAACTCCTGCTCGTCTGAGAGTGCCAGGTTCATACAGCCGCCTCCATGTATGTCTCCGCACGCCGGCGTGCGGGATGGGGTGGGTTGGGTGGGGTCATACTCCTGCTCCTTCCTTGGAGCGCAGCTCCGAGAATGGGATTCCCTTGTCCAGTCGCGGCTCGGGGGGCAGCCCGAGCACGCGCTCGCCGATCGTGTTTCGCAGAATCTCTTCGGTGCCGCCCGCCGACTTCAGGCCGGGCAGGAAGGAGATCATGTAGGCCCACTCGCTGCTCTCATCGAGCGCGTCCGGGCCGACCACGTCGGCGATGAGGTCGCCGGCTTTGATCGCCCCGTTGACGATCGTCACCTTCGCCAGTCCCGCCTCTGGCCCTGGAATCTGGCCTTTCTGCAGCGCCGTCAGCGTGCGATACCCGGTGAAGCGCACCGCCAGCAGCTCGCTGGCTATCTCACCGAGCTGCTTGCGCACCTCGGGGTCGCGCCTGCCGTGCTCGTCGGCCGCGATGCCCTTGGCGAAGCGCACCGAGTTGTAGCCGAGTCCCTCACCGCCGAGGCCGATCGTCACGCGCTCGAACATCAGCGTCGTCAGCGCCGTGCCCCAGCCGTTGCCGACGCCGCCCACGACCGCGTCCGCCTCAAGCCTGACGTCGTCAAGAAACACCTCGTTGAACTCGGCCTCACCCGATATCTGGCGCAGGCCCCTAACGGTGACGCCGGGGGCATCCATCGGGATCACGAACATCGTCAGTCCCTTGTGCTTGTGCTGATCGGGATCGGTCCTGGCGAGCAGCAGCCCATAGGAGGAGAATTGGGCGTTGGTCGTCCACACCTTCTGGCCGCTCAGTCGCCAGCTGCCGTCGTCCTGCAGGCGTGCGCGTGTCTGCACCGCCGCGAGGTCCGAGCCGGCCGCGGGCTCTGAGAACAGTTGACACCACACCTCGTCGCCGTGCAACATCGGCCCCAGATAGCGGCCCTTCTGCTCCTCCGAGCCGTGCGCGATGATCGTCGGGCCGAGCATCCCCACGCCGATCGCGTCGAGAATGCCGGGCACGCCCGCCCTGGCGATCTCCTGGTTGCAAACGACCTGCTCGATCGGGCCAAGGCCCTGGCCGCCGTACTCCTTCGGCCACGTCACTCCGGCAAGCCCCGCCTCGGCGAGCTTGCCCTGCCATGCGCGTCGGGCGGACACGATCTCCGCCTCGTCTGTGAGCGCGCCCGGTCCGCTCAGAACCGGTGCCTCTCCCTTGTGCTGCTCAAGCCAGGTGCGCACCTTGACGCGGTGCGCTGCCTGCTCGGGCGTATCGTCGAGATCCACTGTGCTCTCCCTTGGCTGACTGGCCAGTCAATATTGGCATCTAAGGGTACTCCCTGTCCGGCGGGCGTGGGTTCGGCGGGGTAATAGGGGTTGCCCGTCGCTCGGCGCTAACGGCCCGCGGGCACCTGTGGCGAGGCGATCAGGCGCTGGTGGTAGGCCTCGGCAAAGCCGGCGTTGAGCAGGTACTCGGCCTGCTGGCCCATGTCGGGGGAGTGCAGCAGTACCACGCCAAGGCTCACCCCATCGCGCTCGGCTGTCGCGACCAGGCAGTCGCCGGCCAGTTCGGTGTAGCCCGTCTTCATGCCCGTCGTGCCCGGGTACCCATACACGAGCAGCGGGTTGTTGTTGTACAGATACAGCCTGCCGCCCTTGATCGGAAACGGCAGCACCGCTTCGGCGCTGCGCACGACGCTTGAGATGCGTGGCTGGTGCAGGTCCACATAGGCAAGCTCCGCGAGATCGGCGGCGCAGGTGTAGTTGCGCGCGTTGGTGTATCCCGAGGGGGAGTTGTAGTGGGTGCAACCCAGCCCGAGCCGCGCCGCTTCGGCGTTCATCCCTTCCACGAACGCGCCCATGCTGCCGGACACGTGTTGGGCAAGCGCCACCGCCGCGTCGTTGCCGGAGGGCAACAGCAGCCCGTACAGCAGCGATTGCGCCGGTACGTGCTTGCCGAGCGGCAGCACCCCCACCTTCGAGCCGGCGGCTTCGATCGCCTCCCTGGTGATCAGCACCGGCGAGTCGGGGCTGGTCGAGCGCACCACCCGCAAAGCGGTCATCAGCTTCGTGAGGCTCGCCATGTGCAGGTGCTGCAGCGGGTTCAGCTGCCACAGCACTCGGCCGCTGCTCAGGTCGAACAGCAATCCCGCTCGCGGTGGTTGCACGAAGGAAGCTCGCACCGGATCGTCACTCGCGCTCAGGTCGAGCTGTAGCGGAGGGCGCCCGAGCGGCAGGCCCGCGGGCGAGCGAGCGACCGTCGCCGGGGCGCTGCCCCGCGTATGCCGGGCGCTCCTCGCATGCCCGGATGGTGAGCTGTGCGTCGTGCCGGGGTGCACGAGCCCGAGCAGGATCGCCAGCGCTGCTGCCAGCACGAGCAGTGCGCCGCCCACCATCACACGACGGCGTCTGCGTCTGCGCCTCGCAAGCGCGCGTGCGCGACGCGAGCTGGAGCCCGGGGCGAGGAAGGGCGAGCGGCTCACCGCACGGCCCCGCGCTCGCCGCAGGCGGCGGTGCGCCGGAGGACGCGCTGTCGAGCGTTGCTGTACCGAGCGAGGCGGTAGCGGGCAATGCCGTGTCCGGCGATGCTCATGAGAGCACTCTCATCAACGTGGAGGATTGCGCAACGCCCCGACGATTCCAACCGTGAGCAACACGAGCACGAACACCGAGATCACCGCCTCGGCGGTCAAACCGTGTTCGGCGATCCCCCCGATCGTCAAGAACGCGAAGCCGAGGATGAACGCCAGCGAGATGGCGAGCACGGCGACGCGGCTCATCGGGATGGGATCTCGCTGGCGAAGATCGGGCGAGCCTATCCGCTCGCGGCGGCTCCCCGACGCACCCCCGTCGCGCTGGTGCGGGGGAGCGGTGCCCTACGCGCTCGCGGCGAGCGGCCCGTGGCCCGGCCGCGGTTGCGGCACATGTTGGTCGGCGTGATAGGAGGAGCGCACGAGCGGGCCGGCGGCAACATGGTCGAAACCGAGCGCATACGCGGCCTGCTCCAGCGCCGCGAACTCGTCCGGGTGCCAGTAGCGCACGACCGGCAGGTGGCGCTCGGAGGGGCGCAGGTACTGCCCGACCGTAAGCACCTGCACATCGTGCTGGCGCAGCGTCTCGAACGTCGCCACCATCTCCTCGTGGGTCTCGCCGAGGCCCACCATCAGGCCCGACTTCGTGACGACCTCGCCCTCGCCCATCTCGGCGGCCGTGCGCAACACGCGGCAGGAGCGTAGGAACTCAGAGCCGCGGCGTGCGATCGGATACAGGCGCGGCACCACCTCGACGTTGTGGTTGAACACGTCCGGACGCTCGGCGATCACGCGGGCCAGCGGCATCTCCTGACCCTGGAAGTCGGGCGTCAGCACCTCGATCTGGCACTCTGGCGCCTGCATTCGCACCTGGCGGATGACGCCCACGAACGCGGAGGCGCCCTTGTCGGGCAGGTCGTCGCGGTCGACCGAGGTCACGACGGCGTGGCGCAAGCCCATGCGCGCGATCGATCTCGCCACGCGCGCGGGCTCGAGCGGATCGTTCCAGGTCGGCTTGCCGGTCTTCACGTTGCAAAACCCGCAGCGACGCGTGCACGTATCGCCGAGGATCATGAACGTGGCGGTGCCGCGCTCCCAACACTCGCCCACGTTCGGGCACGCGGCCTCCTGGCAGACCGTGTGCAGGTTCTCCTCTTTGATCAGCGCCGACAGCTCGCGGTAGCGCTGTCCCCCGGCGGGCGGCACTTTGAACCATGGCGGCTTGCGCTCGCGCAGCGGGCGCACGTCTGGGCCGAGCACCTTCAGCACGTCCATGCCGCCGGGGTTGGCGCGGGAGCGGGTCGCGCTCATGCGACAGCCAACTGCCGGTTGCGCCGCTCGCCGCCGACGCTCTCGGGGGACACGAACAGCGGCGCGCATCGGTGGGCGTCGCAAAAGCAGCGTGCCACGCGCTCGGCAAAGGCGTCGAGTCCGCCCTCCGGCTCCTGGCGCAGCTCGCGTGCAACCGAGGTCATCGTCACGTCCGGCAGACCGCAGGGCACGATCCAGGTGAACGGTGTGAGGTCGTTGCTGACGTTGACGGCGAACCCGTGCGTGGACACGCCGCGCGACACGTGCACGCCGATCGAGGCGATCTTACGGTCCTGCACCCACACGCCGGTGTAATCGATGCCCTCAGCGCAGCGCGAGCGCGCCTTGATGCCGTACCCGGCAAGCGTCCCCACGATCGCCGCCTCCATCTTGCGCAGGTGCGCGTTGATGTCGCCCACGCGCATGATCGGATAGCCGACGAGCTGGCCCGGGCCGTGGTAGGTGACCTTGCCGCCGCGGTCGGTGGGCACGATTTCGATGCCCTGTGCGCGGTAGAAGGCCTCGCCGAGTCCCAGCTCGTCCTCGCCGGCGCGCCGGCCACGTGTGTAGACGGGTGGGTGCTCCAGTAGGAGCAGGGTGTCGGGGATTTCCTCGGCCTGGCGCTGGGCTTGGACTTCAGCCTGGACGGTGAGCGCGTCGCGGTAGGAAATCGTGCCGAGATCGACCACACGCAGCCCATCCAAAGGAGCTGCGCGTTGTGTCGAGTGGGCGACCGCCATGAGCTCCTCCAGCGTAGCTGCCTACAGCGTTAGCGCGGCCGGCTCTTCCAGCAGCTCGCGAACTCGCGCAAGGAACAAAGCCGCGTCGGCCCCATAGAGAATGCGGTGGTCACACGCAAGCGTGAGGCTCATGCTCTGGCGCGCGACGAGCTTCTTCTTACGCACGATCGCCCGCGGCGCGACCGCGCCGACCGCGAGGATCGCGGCCTGCGGCGGGTTGACGATCGCGGTGAACTCGCGGATCCCATACATCCCGAGGTTCGACACGGTGAACGTGCCGCCGCTCAGCTCGGGCGGCGTGACCGACCCGTCGCGCACTCGCTCGGCCAGCGCTCGCGTCTCCCGCGCGATCTCGCCGAGCGCCTTCGTGTCGGCGTCGAACACGGTTGGAACGACCAGTGCTCCACTCGTGGGATCCTCGGCGGCGACGGCCACCGCGACGCCAACGTTCACGCGCGAGTGCAGCTCGAAGCGCCCGTCGCGGTAGCTCCCGTTGGCGCGCGGATACTCGCGCAGGGCGAGCGCGCACGCCTTCACGATCATGTCGTTGTAGGTGGGCGCGTCGGCTTGCGATAGCCGCTTCAGCTCGGCGCGCAAGTCCACGCAGCGCTCCATGTCGATGTCGGCCGTGAGCGTGAAGTCGGGGATCGTCGCCTTGGACTCGGCCATGCGCCGCGCGATCGTGCGCTGTGTGCGCGACAGCTCGACCGCCGTCGTCTCGCCCTTCGAGGAGGCTATGCCGTCGGTGTGGGTGCCCGCGTCGGTGTGTGGTGCGGGCTGTGCATCGGGTGCCAGCTGGGGCGCCCGCGCGCCGGCCGCAGCGGCTGTTGTCGTCTCGGCGGCCTCCACGTCGGCCTTGACGATACGACCTCCCGGCCCGCTGCCGCTGAGCACCGCGAGGTCCACGCCCGTGTCCCGCGCGATGCGCCGCGCAAGCGGGGATGCCTTCACGCGATCTCCTGCCGGTGGCGGCGGATGCTGCTCGGCGAGCGGAGCCGACTGACGGGGTTCGTCGCCGGCAGCCGATTGCCCGGACGCATCCGGCGCGGTCGGCGTGCTCTGCGTGATGATGGCGCCATTGCGGTGCGCATCCGTGTCTACGCCTGCCTCCCCGATGTGCGCGATCGGCACACCCACGGCAAGTGTGTCCCCCTCGTGCGCGACGATCTGGAGCGTGCCCTCGGTGTCTGCCTCGTAGGTCATCGCCGCCTTGTCGGTCTCGATCTCGACCAGCTCCTCGCCGCGCTCGACGTGCTCGCCGTCGTGCTTGAGCCAGCGCAGGATCGTGCCCTCCTCCATCGTGTCCGACAGGCGCGGCATCGCGATCTCGCTCATTGCGGGGCCACCGATGCTTGTGGACTCCCGAGGGGCGGCGCACCGTTTGCGGTGCTCGCATCTTCGTGTCCCAGGGCGCCAAGCACGGCCCGCACGATCTGGGGCTCGTGTGGGAAGGCGATTTCCTCGAGTGGCTTGGAGTAGGGCATCGGCACGTCCGCGCCGCTGACTCGCGTCACCGGCGCGTCGAGGTCGTCGAAGGCCTGTTCTGAGATGAGTGCGGCGAGGTTCGCGCCGACGCCTCCGTGCGGCCAGCCCTCCTCGACGACCACGCAGCGGTTGGTCTTGGCGACCGAGCGGAGGATCGTGTCGAGATCCAGCGGGCGCAGGGTGCGCGGGTCGATCACTTCCGCCTCGATGCCGTGCTCGCCGGCAAGCGTCTCGGCGGCGCGCTCGGCGGTGAGCGCCATCCGCGAGACACCGACGATCGTCACATCGGAGCCCTCGCGGGCGACGCGTGCGCGCCCAAAGCGCAGCGGCTCCTCGTCATTCTCATCCACCTCCCCGCGCACCCCATACAGCGACTCGTGCTCGATGAAGATGACCGGGTTTTCGTCGCGGATCGCGGCCTTCAGCAAGCCGCGGGCGTCGGCGGGCGTCGAGGGGACGGCCACGAGTAGGCCCGGAACGTGCAGGAACATCGCCTCGAGGCTGTGCGAATGGGTTGGGCCGAGCTGATGGCCCGCACCCTGGGGCATCCGCACGACCAGCGGCACGCGTGCCTGGCCGCCGAACATGTAGTGGATGTGTGCCGCGTGGTTGACGATCTGGTCGAACGCGAGCAATGCGAAGTTGACGGTCATCAGCTCCACGACGGGGCGCAGTCCGACCATCGCGGCTCCCACGCCCACTCCGACGATCGTGTTCTCGGAGATCGGCGTGTCGCGCACGCGCCGCTCGCCGAAGTCCTCAAGCAGGCCGGATGTGACCTTGAAGGCGCCGCCGAACACGCCGATGTCCTCGCCGAGCAGCACGACGTTCTCGTCGCGACGCATCTCCTCGCGTAGAGCCAGTTTCAACGCGTCGCGGTAGCGCATCTCGGTCATCGTTGGCTCGGCTCGTGTGCCGTGCTGTTCGTTACGACGCCGGCCGCGCGCGGATCGTGGTACCAGCCGTGGGTCTCGCCGTCCAGCACATACACGTCGTCGTACAGCGTGTCGGGGCCGGGGAACGGCGAGCGCTCGGCGAACTCGACGGCCTCCTCCACACGCGCCGTGGCGTCGCGGTCGATTTGCTCGCGCTGCTCCGCGGTGAGAGTGCCTTCGCGCTCGAGCAGACCGGCGAACGCGGGAATCGGGTCGCGCTCGCGCCACTGCAAGACCTCCTCCTTGGTGCGGTAGTCCTCGGGGTCTGCCATCGAGTGGCCGCGGAAGCGATAGGTGACGGCCTCCACCAGCAGCGGCCGGCGCTCCTCGCGCACGCGTGCGAGCGCCTCGGAGACGACCCGGTGGGTATCGAGGATGTCCATGCCGTCGCAGCGCACGCCGGGAACGCCAAGTGACTCGCCCTTGCGCTGCAGGTCGGTGACGGCCGAGTGGCGGCTGAGCGATGTGCCCATGCCGAACTGGTTGTTGACGACCATGAACACGACCGGCAGGCGCCACAGAGCGGCGAGGTTGAGCGTCTCGCCGAAGGTGCCTTGATTGGAGGCGCCGTCGCCGAACGTGCAGAGCGTCACATCCTCGGAGCCACGCTGGTCGCAGGCGAGCGCGATGCCGGCCGCGATTGGCAGGTTGCCGCCGACGATCCCATACCCGCCCATGAAGCGTCGCTGCAGGTCGAACATGTGCATCGAGCCGCCGTGGCCTTTGCTGCAACCGCCGGACTTGCCAAACAGCTCCGCCATCACCTGCTCGGGCGGGGTGCCGCGCGCGAGGGCATCGCCGTGGGAGCGGTAGGTGGAGACGAGGTAATCGTCGTCGCGCAGCGCCCGCTCGGCACCAACGATCGTGGCCTCCTCGCCGATCGACAGGTGCAGGAACCCACCGATCTTCGCGCGTGCGTACATCTCGCCGGCACGCTCCTCGAAGCGACGGATCAGCACCATTGCCGCCAGCCACTCACGGGCGGTGTCGGGGTCGGGCAATGTGGAGGTCATCGATCTTCCACGGTACTCCAGCGCGCGAGGAAGTCCTCGCGATCCATCTGCGCAAGGTCAGCTCGTAGTTCGCGAGCACGGCGCGATGCGCTGTGGGGCGGGCAGTCCCAGAAGAACACGACCTCGCCGCCGTCGATCTCAACGACCTCGATGTGATCGACACGATCGGGACTGGCGAGAAACGCCGGCGCCAGCCCGCCGCGACGCACGATAAGGCGAAAGCAGCGGTTGGCCCTCACGGCCTGTGCCGCTCCGCCGCACTGGCGGCGATGCCAGCCGCCACGACCGCCGCATCGTCACCCTCGCCCGCGTGCTTGAGCGCGCCGAGGTCGTGTGCGTGTGCCGCCGCCTGCTCGAGCGAGCGCTTGCCGTGGAACACACGCGGCCCGACACGGATCGCCGGCACGTCGCTCACGCCCACCGCCGCGGCTGCGGCGGTGGCGCTCGACAGCTGCTCGCCGACAGAGCGCAGCTCCGCTCCCTTCAGCACGGCCGAGGGGTGCATCTCGCAGGCGGCGGCGGCGATCAGCACGTTGTCGGCAACGTCGAGTGGGCGTCCCCCCGCAAACGCTTGACGGAACGCGGCTTGCGCAAAGGCGACGACCCGCCCGATCGACTTCGCGTAGGTGGCCGCGCGCATCGCGGAAGCGCTGTCGAACGGAAACGGATCGGGCCAGCGCAGCTCCTGCAGGCCCAGCTCGGCGGCGCGTCGGGATATCTCGAGGCGAAAAATCTCCTCGTCGTTGCGGCAGCGAAACGCCTCGAATGACTCGGCGCCCAGCAGCTCGCGTGCAAGCACCGGCTGCCACTCGGTGGCGATGGGCATCGTGTGCAACACACGCTCGGAGGCCAGGTAGGCGAGCGGGCTGGCGAGGTCGAAGTAGAAGGTGGCGTCCGGTGCGGGCATACCGCCAGACTAGTTATTTGGGGAGGCCGGGCGGTGGACGGGATGCGCCGCGCCCACCGATTGGAGATCGACGGGATCTCCACGCCGCGGTGCGGCCGCCTCAACCGTGTATGAGCCAACCGTCGGCGGCGCGGCCCGCCTCCATCACGGCCTCCGACAAAGTGGGGTGCCCGTGCACGATGCGCGCCACCTCGGCGAAGCCGCCCTCCAGGGCGCGCACGTTGACCAGCTCCTGAATCAGCTCGGTGGCGCGCGAGCCGACGATGTGCCCGCCCAGCAGCTCGCCGTACTTGGACTCGCCGACGAGCTTCACCAGCCCCGTACGGTCGCCGTACACGGTGCCGCCGCCGACCGCTCCATAGGGGACCTTGCCGACGATCACGTCATAGCCCTGTTCGCGGGCTTGCTCCTCGGTCAGCCCGAAGGAACCGACGTTGGGCGTGCAGAAGGTGGCGCGTGGGATGTCCACGTAGGAGAGTGGGTGGGTTGCCAGCCCGGCCGCGGTCTCGGCGGCGATGATGCCCTCGTCCGATGCCTTGTGGGCGAGTGCCGGGCCATGTACCAGGTCGCCGATCGCGTATACGCCGGCGACGCTGGTGCGCTGGGCGCCATCCACGCGCACGAGGCCGTGCTCGTCCAGCTCGACGCCCGCGTCCTTCAGCCCGAGCGCGTCCACGTCGGGGCCGCGGCCGGCGGCGATCACGAGGTAGTCGACCTCCGCGGACTCCGATCCATAGCTGAAGCCGACGCCGCTGTCGCTGGAGCTGACGCTTTCGACGGGCGTGCCCGTGTGGATGTAGATGCCCTGGCGCTTGAGGCCGCGCTCGACCAGGCGCGAGATGTCGGCATCCTCGGTGGGCAGCACACGGTCGAGCACCTCGAACAGCGCCACCTTGCTGCCGAGTCGCGCAAAGCCCGAGGCGATCTCCGCACCGGAGGCGCCTGCGCCCACGACGGCGAGGCGGGCCGGCAGCTCCGGCAGTGCCCATGCCTCCTCGGTGCCGATTACGCGCCCGCCAAACTCGACGCCGGGGATCGAGCGCTTGACCGAGCCGGTGGCAAGGATGACGGTCCCGGCGAGCAGCTCGCGCTCGCCCACGCGCACGTGAACTCCCTCGCCTGCGTTGCCGTCGCTCGTCACGGGCTGGGGCGCGAAAGATGCCTCGCCCTCGATCAGCTCGATGTTGTTCTTCTTAAACAGCCCGCCAACGCCGCCGACCAGCGTGGCGACGACCTTTTCGCGACGACCCTGCACGGCGGGATAGTCAACCTCCACGCCGCTGACGTTCAGGCCGTAGTCGGCGGCCTCGCGAATCTCTGAGAGCAGGTCGGCGGAGCGCAGCACCGCCTTGGCGGGGATGCACGCGTAGTTGAGACAGCGCCCCCCGACCTTGTCCTTCTCCACGACTGCGGTCTTCATGCCGAGCTGCGCGGCGCGGATCGCGGCAACATACCCGCCGGGGCCGGAGCCGATCACGATGCAGTCATAAGAGGTGTCAGCCATTTCGGGGCGAGCCTATCGCACGGCTGCCCTCAAACCAGCCGTCGCCGAGGCGGAGTCGCCTCTCGTCGTGTCACGGCGCAGGCGCCGTGTGCTAGCCGAGCATCTCATCCGGGCCGCGCTCGCCCGCTTGGATGCGGCCCATCACGCGCACCAGCTT
>DATNKN010000235.1:0-2528 GCA_035603375.1 Solirubrobacteraceae bacterium | reverse complement strand
ACAGCAGCACCGCGATCAAGATCAGGAAGGGAACCCCGAGGGTCGCTCCACCGAAGGCGTGAATCGAGTCGAGGATCCCGCTGCGGACCATGAAGGTGCCCATGATCGCGAGCGTCCCGGTGGCGAGCGCGAGCGAGACGTTCCAGACCTTCAGCATCCCGCGGCGCTCCTGGATCATCAGCGAGTGCAGGAACGCCGTGCCCGTCAGCCACGGCATCAGCGAAGCGTTCTCGACCGCGTCCCAACCCCAATACCCGCCCCAGCCCAGCTCCGAGTAGGACCAGCGCGCACCGAGCATGATGCCGACGCCGAGGAACAGCCAGGCGGCGAGCGAGAAGCGGCGGATCGACCTGATCCACTCCGCATCCACTTTGCGCGCCAACAGCGCTCCCATTCCGAAGGCCAGCGGCACGATGCACAGCGTGTAGCCCGAGTACAGCATCGGCGGGTGGATCATCATGCTCGGGTGGCGCAGCAGCGGGTCGAGCCCCTCCCCTTCGATCGGAGCCGGACTGGTCGTTTTGAAGGGGTTCGCGTAGAACACCATCAGCGAGATGAAGAAGCCGCCGAAGCCGAGCAGGATCGCCGTCGCGTAGGCGCTCACGTCGCGCATCCGCTTGCGCGTGAGGAACAGCACAAGCGTGGACCACAGCGACAGCAGCCACGCCCACAACAGCAGCGAGCCTTCCTGGGAAGACCACACCGCCGCGGCCCTGTAGAAGGTCGGCGTCGTCACACTCGATGTATCGGCCACCGTGTTGAACGCGAAGTCGTTGCGCAGAAACGCGATCTCGAGCACCGCGAACGCGACCGTCAGGATGCCGGCCAGCGCGTACACGGAGCGACGACCAGACTCCGACCACGCGGCGCGCCCGGTCCTGACCCCGTAGAGCGACGCGCCGATGCCATACACGCACACCGCGAGCGCGAGCAGCAGAGCGCTGCTTCCAAGCGGGGCCATCAGAGCGCCCAGCTCGACGGTCGCGACCCAGGCTCAGCCTTCGCGTCGGCCCCGCCCATCAGTACGTCTTGGTTTTGCTCGGTGCCACGGTGTACTTGGATGGGCACTTCGTGATCAGCGAGTTGCGTTCGCCGACGTAGCGATCGCCCTGCTTCTCAACGGTCACGATCACCTCGCGCCCTTCGCGGAACGGGTCGGGCACGGTACCGGTGTAGCTGAGCGGCACCGATGTTTCGCCGGCCCTGTCCTGTACGCTGAAGTAGAGCGTCTGTCCTTCGTGGCGCACCGACCCGGCCTTCACGGTGCCCGTCAGCTGGTAGCTGCGGCCCGCCACGGCTTCGTGCACAAGCTGGCTCGGCGTGACGGTGGGGCTCGCGGCGCTGAAGCTGGTGTAGATCAGGGCGCTCGCGAGCAACACGGCCGCACTCAGCGCCACCACCAGCCGCACCCTTCGCTTGCGTGCGGGATTCATCGACCGCCGATTATCTCAGAAGCGCGCGCGGCTGCGCCGCATCGACGCCAGTTTGGCCAAGCGAGCCAGGAAATATCGGCCGAGCAGCGAAACCTTTGGACGTAAGAATTGTCATAGAAGGCAGAGACCTATGCGAACCAGCCTGCTCCATCCAATCGCCACCCGGCGCCACCACAAGGCTCCCCCGGCCGCCCCCGACATCGCAGTGCGACGAGCGCGCGACGCCGGCGGCCCGATCGACGAGGCGTGCTACCCGTGCTCGTGCGGCTGCTTCTTCATCGCACCGGTCTCCACCAGCGTCGCGTGTCCGCACTGCGGGCGCACGCAGGCCTGGTAGCCGCCGGATCGCATCTCCCTCATGGTGTGACGCAGATGGCGATGGCGGTGTGTATTGCTTGGCCGCGGTCGGTGAGCATCCAGGCGTTGGGCTCGCCCTTGGCCTGTCCCTGCCCGCGGTTCTCGATCAGCCCACTGTCGCGCAAGCGCCCGAGCAAGCGCGACATCTGACCCTCGTCCGCGACACCGGAATTGTCGGCGATATGGCGGTTGGACGCACCGGGCTCCTCGGCGATCGTGGCGAGCACGCGTGCGGTGCGATACGTAAAGCGGATCGGTAGCCCCTTGAACGGGTCCCCGCCTGGGCGCGGGGCATTGTCGTGCGCTGGGCTCGGCACGGGACGCTTCAGCTCGGCGCGAGCGGCGGCCGCCCCAAGGTAGGGGTGGACGATCAGAGCCATCAGCGGGCCGGTCAGCTCGACCAGCGCACCCTCGGGCAGACGCGCGTGGATCACCGACAGCGCACCACCGACGACGCCCTGGGCGGTCAGCGGCGGCGGCTCGCTGCCGGCACGCGATTCCCGGCGCCCTTCGTCCACAATGGCGGCAAGCGCGTCGAGCACCTGGCGGCGGCGCTCCTGCACGCGTGGGCCGGCCCGCAGCGACTCCACGACGCACAGGCGCACTAGGTCGGGCTCCGCGTCGAACTGCTCCAAGAGCACCACGAGCGCACGGCGCACCCGCGTGTGCCAACGTCCCTCCTCCAGGTGGGCGGCCGACAACAGTTGCGTGAGCCGCCCGATCGCCTGGTCGAACGCC
>DATNKN010000233.1:0-17297 GCA_035603375.1 Solirubrobacteraceae bacterium | reverse complement strand
CTTGCGCTCAGGTGCCGAGCACCGCGAGCCGCAAGTCGCGGTGGCGTGCTTCTACCCCAGATTCCCCAGGCGCGCACGTCGCACTGCGAAGGCTTTTACTGAGAAAGCTTCTAGTTTTTGAATAGACGCGGGCGACGCTTGGCGCTAGGCTCCGGATGGGATGAATGCTGGGGTTACGATCGAACGCAGTACTGGGACGATGCGATCGCCGATCAACTGGTCGTTGCTTGGTTTGGTAATTCAGCGTTCTTCCTACGGATACGAGCTGGTGCAGCGCTTCGAGCGCATGTACGGCGAGGTGCTGGAGCTGTCGAGCCCATCCCAGATATACACGGCGCTCGACATATTGGAGCGGCGCGATCTAATTGAACTGCTGCCGGTGCCTGCCACCGCTGAGCCCTCGCGCCAACCCAAGCCGCACTATCGCGTCACACCTGCGGGCATAACCGGATATGTGGATTGGCTCGTTTCTCACGTCCAGGACGAGCAGCGACGCTCGCGACTGTTCGCCCAACAGATCGCCGCCCTACCGGCGCGAGACGCACTGACCGTGATTGAGCGCTGCGAGCGTCAGTGCCTGCACGCGGCAACTGCGGCGCCGGCGGGGAAGAGGCGAGAATCAGCCGACTCGGTGGCGCACCTCACGGATCGACTGATCGACGAGGAGGAGCGCCTGATAATCGACGCCCGGCTTGCCTGGATCGAGTACGCGCGGCGCGAGTTGCGCGCGCTTCTCAGGCAAGGCACTGCCAAGCGATGAGCCTGCTGGAGCTGGAGCACGTCAGTCACCGCTACCGCCGCGGAGCGCACGAGCGCGTGGTGCTCGACGACATCTCGCTCACATTGGAGGCGGGTGAGCTGCTGGCCGTATGGGGACTGCGCCGCTCCGGCCGCTCGACCCTACTGCGGGTGGCGGCCGGGATCGAGCCGCCTGACACGGGCGTCGTGCGCTTTGAAGGGCAGGATCTCGCCAGGGGGCCCGATGCGCTGGGAATCGGGATCGGCTACTGCCGCTCGGCGCCCCTGGACGGCGAAGCGCGCGGCGTGCTCGACGAGTTGATCGCCGGGCAGCTTGCGCGCGGCGTACCGCACCCGGAGGCGCAATCGCGCGCCTTCGCCGCACTTGAGCGCACCGGCGCCGTTGGGTGCGCCCCACACGGCCTACACGAGCTCGACGGTGGTGAGAGCGTGCGCGTTTGCCTTGCCCGCACACTCACGCTCGATCCCTCGCTGATCGTGATCGACGAGCCAACCAAGGGCGTCGATCTGCTCGAGCGCGACGCGATCCTCGCGCTGCTGCGCTCGCTCGCCGACGAGGGCATCGCGCTGCTCGTCAGCGCCAGCGAGGCGACCGCCCTTTCGGGGGCCGACCGCGCGCTGTCGCTATCGGACGGCGAGCTGCGCGGCAGCTTGAGGCCCGAGCTAGCGCTGGTCGTGCCCTTGCGCAGCGGCGCACGCGCGTGATGGGGCCACCGCGGCCCACGCGCGGTCACGCAGGGGTGTAGCGCGTGGCGCTGCTCGAGCTTGAGGAGGTGGTCAAGCACTACAGCGGCGCCGACGAGTCGGTGCGGGCAGTTGACGGGGTCACGCTCGCGATCGAGCCCGGAGAGTTGTTTGCGCTGCACGGCCCCAGCGGGTCGGGTAAGACCACCCTGCTGCTCCTAATCGCGACGCTGCTGCGGCCCGACTCCGGCACGATTCGCTTTGACGGCCGCGAGATCGTCGACCTTTCCGAGAGCGAAGCCTGCGACCATCTGCACCGCGACGTCGGCTTCATCCACCAGGCGCCTCAGCTGATGCCGCGCGTGTCGGCGCTGGAGAACACCGCGATGAAGCTGCTGCTCGGAGGCATGGGGATGCGCGCCGCGCAGGCGCGCGCGATTCCGTGGCTGCGCCGTGTTGGACTGGGCGACTCGTTGGCGCGCACGCCCGAGCAACTGTCGGCCGGCGAGCGCCAGCGTGTTGCGATCGCGCGCGCGCTCGTGGGCGAACCGCGCCTGATCCTCGCCGATGAGCCAACCGGCAACCTCGACAGCGCGCGCTCCCTGGAGATCGTGAGATTGCTGGCCACGGTCGCACACGCCCGTCAGGCGGCCGTGCTGCTCGTAACGCATGACCTGGAGGCGGCGTGCGTCGCTGATCGCCGCCACATGTTGCGCGACGGAAAGCTCGTCGAACGCTACCCGGAGGGACGCGCGGAGGTGGGCGTTGTCTGGCGTTGAAACACTGCGGGCTCAGCCGCTGATGGGACCACGCGCGCTGCTCTACTTCTACCGTCGACGGTTGCGGGTGCACGCCGTCCAAGAGCTGCTCGCCGGCGCCGGCGTGGCCGTCTCGGTCGCGCTCGTGTTCGCGACGATCGTGGCATCGGGCTCGATCGCGGGCTCGGCCGGGGAAGTCGTGCGCACGGTTGTCGGGCCGGCCACACTGCAACTGCTCGCACGCGGCTCGGGCGGCTTCGACGAAGCGACGCTCGCACGAGTAGAACACCTGCCCGGCGTCGAACAGGCCGCACCGCTACTCGAACAGACAGCCACGCTCGTCAGTCCGCGCACCGGCAACGGTACCGGCGGGCATCTCGTGACAGTCGATCTCGCGGGCGCCGACACAAGCCTCGTGGTGCTCGACGGGCTCGCCCACACACTGCCCACCAAGACACTCTCGGCGGGCGGCATCGGCCTCAGTCGGCAAACCGCCGAAGCGCTCGGCATCCCCGCCCGCGCGGTCCCGGGTACGCGCGGGCTGAGCGCACTGGGCGCAAGCATCTCGCTGCGACTGAGGGGACGCGCCGAGCGCTTGAAGGTCTCGGCGGTGCTTGGGCCCGAATCCTTTGGCGCCCTCTCCCAGGCACAGGTGGCGGTGATGTCGCTCACCGAACTGCAGCGCCTGGCGGGACTTGACCGACGTGTCTCGCGTGTGCTCGTGCAGGCCAAGCCAGGCCGTCAAGCAGCGGTGCGCGCCGAGCTAGAGAAGCTCGCGGCCGGGCGCCTGAGCGTGGCATCCGCCGAACAGGACGTGGCGCTGTTGAACCAGGCTTTGCGCCCCAGCAACCAGGCGAGCGCATTGTTCGCCACGGTAAGCGCGCTACTCGGGCTACTGCTCGCGGGCTCGGCACTGCTATTGACCGTGCCCGAGCGCAGGCGAGCAATCGCCGACCTGCGCCTGATCGGCGCCAAACGCTCGGCAATCGCGCAAATGTTTCTATTCCAGGCGCTGATCCTTGGGACGCTCGCCTCCCTGGTGGGGCTCGCCGGCGGGTACGCCCTTTCGCAGGGGATCTTCCACCAGTCGGCAAGGTACCTGGCCGAGGCATTCACGCTCGGTACTCGCACGGTCCTTGGAGCGCGACCGGTCGCGATCGCGTTCGCGGGCGGGGTGCTGGCGACTTGCACCGTCTCCGCTCTACCGCTGCTGGACCTGCGCCGCGGCAAAGCACTCGACGCCGTGTACCGCACCGAGGGGGTACCCGGCAACGCGCTGGCCGCCACGGTGCAACGTGCACTGGCGCTCGCCGCCGGAGGGCTGCTTGCCACCGCGACCGTCCTCTTTTTCGCCGCACCGGATCGCGCACTGATCGCATGCGTGCTGCTCGCGTTCGCGACCGTATTGGCGGTGCCGCTGGCGTTTGCGGGCGTGTTGCGCACCGCAGAGGCACTCGCGGAGCATCGCCAAACACTGACGATTCTTCCCGTCGCACTCGCCGCACTGCGTGCCACAACGCTGCGCTCGCTCGCGCTCGCCGCAACCGGCGCCGTCGCCCTGTTCGGCAGCGTCGCGCTGGGGGGAGCACGCTCGGATTTGCTGCGCGGGATCGAAGGGTTCGCGCACGACTACTCAGCCGACGCCCCCATATGGGTGGGCAACGATGGCGACAACCAGGCCGCCGTCGACTTCCGCCCCGGCGACCTCGCGCGGCGGATCGCACATGTGAAGGGCGTCGCCGGCGTGAGCGCCTTCCAAGGCAGCTTCCTGACGCTCGACGGAAGGCGCGTTTGGGTGCTCGCCCGGCCGGTCGGTGGCGCCCGCAACGTGCTCGCCGGGGAGATCCTTCAAGGAAACCCGGCAACCGCGCAGCGACGGTTGGCCGAAGGCGGATGGATCGTGGTTTCACGCCAGATCGCCGAACAGCTTCACGTCGGTGTGGGCGCCAGATTGACGCTCCCGACACCAAGCGGCCTCGAGCGGCCCCGGATTGCCGCAACTACGACGAACCTAGCCTGGAGCCCTGGCGTGGTGTTCGTCGGGACCGGCGACTACCGACGAATGTGGGCAAGTGCCCTGCCGAGCGCCTTCGCCGTGGCACTCGAGCCGGGAGCGAGCACGACTGCCGTCAGCCGCTCGATCCGAGCGCTGCTCGGACCCGCCAGCGATCTCAGCGTCACCACGGCGCGGGCGCGCGAAGCGAGTATCGACGCGCTCACAGGCGAAGGGCTCGACCAGCTGCGTGAGATATCGCTGCTGCTGTTGGCAAGCGCGATCCTCGCGATGGCGGCGGCACTGACATCGGCGATCTGGTCACGCAGAGCCTCACTTGCGGGCCTGCGCCTGGCCGGGGTGAGACCAGCCCGGCTACGCGCGATCCTTCTGTACGAATCGGCCTTGATGCTCGGAGCGGGCTGCGTGACGGGAGCGCTCGCGGGTATCTACGGGCAGTTCGTGATCGACCGCTACCTGGAGCGCGTGACCGGGTTTCCCGTCGCCAGCCTCGGCGCGAGCCTGCGCCCACTGGAGATATTCGTGCTGGTGCTGGTGCTGGTAATGGCGATTGTGGCGATCCCCGGATACGTCGCCTCGCGCGTGTCCCCGACGCTTGCGTTCAATGAGTAGCGCGCCCGCCCTCACACGCGCCAGCGCCCACCCGCACACGCCCGCCCTCACACGCATCGGCCTACGCATACCCACCGTCACACGCGCCAACCTGTGCACGCTCGCCCTCGCGCGCGCCAACCTGCGCTACTGGCCGACCGTAGCGCCGATCGTACGCGAGCAGCTGGGCCGCTGGGAAGCGCGCGCGGCGAGGATCGCAGACTCGCGGCGGCGGGCGCTCGCGCTGGGCAAGCTTCGAACCGAGCGCTTCAACCCACAGCTGGCGGCAACGCTCGCAACCCAGGCACCGCGCGCGCATCGGCGCACCGTCACCGAAGCGATCGTCGCCGTGCAGATCGCCTACGACTACCTGGACGCGCTGGGCGAGCAGCGCGAGCACACTGGCGGGGACGGCGAGCACACTGGCGGGGACGCGTACACGCGCGAGCTGCTGGCAAGCGCCACGGACAGGCTCGCTCGACTGCCGGCCGCGCGAGCCGTCGAGGAGACCGCACGCCGCGCCGGTGAGCGCTGTGTGCGAGCACAAGCGCTCAGCCATGCCGCCCAAAGCTCGGGCGACGACGAGCTGGCGCGATGGGCGAGCGCACAGGCGGCTGGCACCTCACTGTGCTGGCCAGAGTGGCTCGCCGGCGCACAGGCGTCGGTGCTAGTGCTGCATGCGTTGATCGCGGCGGCCGCTCGTGAGGACATTTCGCCAAGCGACGCCGAAGCGCTCGACCGGCTGTATCTCTCGATTGGAGCGCTGACGATGCTCGACAGCCTGATCGACCGCGACGAGGACCTGGCACGCGGCGAGCGCGGGTATGCGCGCTGGTATGAGGACCCAGAGCAGATGGGCGAGCATCTGGCGGCCGCGGCGCGCGACGCGCTGGCACGCACACCGACGGCGCCCGGTCACGCGCACCACCTGATGACACTCACCGGCGTGGTGGCTTATTACGCTTCGGAGCCTGCCGCGCGCGACCCTGGGGCGCGCGAAGTGTTCACACCGGTGAGGGCCGAGCTTGGCGGAGCACTCGGTCCCGCGCTCGCGGTGATGCGGACCTGGCGTTTCGCCAAGCGCGTAACGTATGTGCTTCGCCGAGCAACGGGGAGAAGGAGGTAGCGATGCTTGGGCGCATGCACGGGATGCTCGCGGCCGGCGCCGCCGGCTCGGCCGTCGTACTCGTGGCACTGAGCGGCGGCCAGGCGGCAGACGCGCACAGGATCCTCCATGGCCATTTGGCGCGCGCGTTGCGGGCGAGCGGGTTGCAGACGAGCGCATTGCGGGGGACCGCGTTGCAGGCGACTGACGAAGCGAGGCTGCGCTACGTGTCCACCTTCGGCTCCACGCTGTATGAGGTCGGGCACGCGAGCGGCACGCTGCCCGGCTCGATGAAGGTCCACATGCGCGTGGAAGCAACCTTCAGCGGCAGCTTTACGGTCTCTGCCCCGGGCGGCTCGATCGTGGGACGCGGCAGCGCCTCGCCCCATGGCGTCGGCGTATACGAAAGCTTCGCCGGCTGGCTGACAGTCACCGGCGGCAGCGGACGCTATACCCACGCGCATGGCACCGCGAGGCTGTACGGCACGTTCAACCGCGATAGCTATGCGCTCGTGATTCAGACCCAGGGCACACTGCGCTACTGAGGCGATGAACGTGGCGGTGAGGCAACTCGCATGGACGGCGACCCTGTGCTTGTGCCTGCTCGCAACCTGCGCTGTGCCCGCGATTGCGACACAGGTGCCCGCCAGGCTGAGCGCGTCGTTTGACCCGCTGCGCCTTGGCAAGCGCACAACGCTGGAATTCGGTTTCTCCTTTAGTGCCCCAGCCGGCCAGGTGCCGCCGCCGCTGACGGGAATCGAACTGCACTACCCGGAAAACCTGGGGATCGAGCTCAGCGGACTCGGGCTGGCCGACTGCACGGTGGCGGCGATGGAAGCTGGTGGGCCGGGCGGTTGCCCTCCGAACGCGGTTATGGGCTTCGGCGAAGTGCTCTCCGGGGTCGTGCTCGGCACACAGATCGTCAGCGAGACCGCGCAGGTCACGGTCATGCGCGCCCCCGATCGGGAAGGCCATCTGGCGGTCCTTTTCTACGCGGAGGGAACGGTGCCCGTCGACGCGCGGATCATTTTCCCCGGCCTCCTGCTCCCATCCTCCTCGCCGTTTGGCGGCGTCGTGAACATCGGCGTGCCACTCGTGGAAACGCTGCCCGGCGCTCCCTACGTGTCGGTCATCGCGCTGCACTCGACGATCGGTCCGAAGAAGGTCGTGTACTACGAACAACTGGACGGTCACACGCTCGCCTATCGCCCGCGGGGCATCCTGCTGCCGCAACGCTGCCCCCGCCTCGGCTTTCCGTTCTCGGCCAAGTTCAGCTTCTCTGACGGCAGCGTCGCGAGTGCGCACACCGTGATCCCGTGTCCCGAGAGCCTGGGGGCCAAGAGGCGTGCGCGGCCGGGCCGGGGTTAGTGCTCGGCCGGGCCGGGTTAGTGCCTGAAGTGCCGAACGCCCGTGGCCACCATCGCCACGTTCGCCGCGTCAACCGCCGCCACGACCTCCTCGTCGCGCACTGAGCCTCCCGGCTGGATGATCGCGCCGATGCCCGCGTCGATTGCGAGCTGGGGACCGTCGGCAAAGGGGAAGAAGGCGTCTGAGGCCAGCGCCGATCCCACGAGCAGGTCCGGCTGACCGGCGCGGGCCTTCTCGATTGCGATGTTCACCGCATCGACACGGCTCATCTGTCCCGCGCCGATGCCGATCGTGGCGCCGTCGCGCGCGATCACGATCGCGTTGGAGCGCACGTGACGGCACACCTGCCAGGCGAAGCGCATGTCCTGCCACTCGGCCTCAGTTGGCTGCTTGGTGCTCATCACCGCCATCTGCTCGACAGTCTCCGATACCTCGTCGCGATCCTGCACGAGCAGGCCGCCGATCACCGGCTTGGCCTCCAGGCCACCGGCCGGCTCCGGCCAATCGGGCAACTCCAGCAGGCGCACATTCTTCTTTTGCGTCAGCACCTCGAGCGCCTCGGGCTCGAATCCCGGGGCCAGCAGCACCTCGATGAACTGTTTGGAGAGTGCCTGCGCGCAGGCCTCGTCAACCGGGCGGTTGAGTGCGATCACGCCGCCGTAGGCGCTGACCGGGTCGCTGGCGAAAGCGCGCTCGTAGGCGTCCTGCGCGGTCTTGCCGAGCGCGCACCCGCAGGGATTGTTGTGCTTGACGATCGCGCACGCCGGCTCGGAGAAGTCCTCGACCAACTCGCGCGCGGAGCTGAGGTCGAGCAGGTTGTTGAACGACAGCTCCTTGCCGTGCAGCTGCGAGACACCCGCGAGCAGGTGCGTGGGCACGCCAACCTGCGCGTAGTAGGCGGCGCGCTGGTGCGGGTTCTCGCCGTAGCGCAGCTCGGCCGCCTTCTCGTAGGCGAGCGTGCGCTGCGCGGGGAAATCCTCGTCCTGCCGTTGCGCAAACCAGGAGGAGATCGCGGCGTCGTAGCGCGCGGTGCAGGCAAACGCCTTGCCTGCGAGGCGCTCGCGTGCGCTCAGCGATAGGCGACCGCCCGCCTCGCGCAACTCGGCGAGCACCGGCGCGTAGTCGGCAGGGTCCACGAGCACAGCGGCAAACGCGCTGTTCTTGGCCGCCGCGCGGATCATCGTGGGCCCGCCGATGTCAATGTTCTCGACGATCTCCTCTGGCGATGCGTCGCCGCGCGCGACCGTTTGCTCGAACGGGTAGAGGTTCACGCAAACAAGGTCCACCGGCTCGATCTCGCGCTCCGCCGCGGCGCGCAGGTGCTCGTCGTTGTCGCGCACCGCCAACAGTCCCGCATACAGGCGTGGGTGCAGCGTCTTCACGCGCCCGTCCATCATCTCCGGGAACCCGGTGAAATCCTCGATCGCACGCACCGGCACGCCGGCCTCGCTTAGCGCGCGCGCGGTGCCACCGGTGGAGACGATCTCAACGCCCAGCTCGGCAAGGCCACTGGCGAGCTCGACAATGCCCGTCTTGTCGGACACCGACAGCAGCGCCCGCCACATGCGCACGCCACCCGGTTCGGCGCGCTCGATCCGCGAACCTGCGCCCGCTGCGGTGCTGTGCTCGTGCTCGACTGTCATCCGAGCCGCAGATTATCCACGTGGCGGACGGGCCGCGTGCAGGTCACGAAGCCTCAACGGCGGGAGCGGCAATCGTCACCCGGCGAGGATTGGCGGAGTCGATGCTGAGCGCTCCGCGCGCGAACAGGCGCACCGCCTCGGGCAGCAGCGCATGCTCGATCGGGCGCAGTGCCGCCAGCACCGCAGCGGGGTCGCGCGCGTCCGGCAGCTCCAGCGCTGCCTGCAAGATCACCGCGCCACTGTCCATGCCCGCGTCGACGAAGTGAACTGTTACACCAAACACCTTCACGCCGTAGGCCAATGCCTGCTCGATTGCGTGCAGGCCAGGGAATGCCGGGAGCAGTGAGGGGTGAACGTTGATGACGGCGTCGGGGAAGCCCTCGAGGAACTCGGCGCCGAGCAGCTCCATGTAGCCGGCGAGCACCACCAGACGCACGCCGCGCTCGGCCAGCCAGCCGGCCATCGCGAAGTCGCGTGCCTGACGGTTAGGGTGCGCGGATCGCTCGAACACGGCGGTCTCCACTCCGGCGGCGGCGGCCCGCTCCAACGCGAGCACACCGGGCGTCCCCGACACGACGGCCACCACCTGCGCCTCGCGTCCGTGCACCGTGTCTAGCAGCGCCTGCAGGTTCGTGCCCATGCCGGACACGAGTACGGCGATCGGCAGAGGCGTGAGCGTGTTTGTCATCGCTGCGCCACCTTATAGGTAGGGCTATGGGTAGGCCTATCGGTAGGCCTATCGGTAGGCCTACCCATCGATAGTGACCGACCTCACAGTGACAAGCTCACCCCACTCCTTCAATGTGATTATGACTTTTCCAATCATCGTGCTGGGAGCGCTTGGCGTGGGATGGGTGAGCGCCAACCGGCGCGGCCGCCAGGAGCTGATCACCCGGCGCCCCTACAACAATCAGTACAGCGACGCGAGCGCAGCGCGTGACGAGCGCTCGCTGTTGAGCTAGACGGTCTCCAGGGCGTACTTGCCCTGCGCGTCGCTGCTGCCCGACAGCGGGTAGTCGCCGGTGAAGCACGCATCACAGTGCGTGGCTTTGGTGGCGCCAACCGCCTCGTACACGCCGTCGAGCGACAGGTATGCGAGCGAGTCGCAGCCCAGCTCGGCCGCGATCTCATCGACGGTACGCTCGTGGGCGATCATCTCCTCGCGCGTGGACATGTCGATGCCGTAGTGACAGGGGTGCTTGATCGGCGGTGCGCTGATGCGCATGTGCACCTCGACCGCACCGGCGTCCCTGAGCATCTGCACGATCTGACGGGTGGTGTTGCCGCGCACGATCGAGTCGTCGACGACCACCAGGCGCTTGCCGCCGACGATCTCCGGCAAGGGGTTGAACTTCAGGCGCAGCCCGTGCTTGCGCAGCTCCTGGCCGGGCTGGATGAAGGTGCGCGCGACGTAGCGGTTCTTGACGAACCCGTCGTCCTGGGGCAACCCGCTGGCGCGAGCGAAGCCACGGGCGGCGGCGTTGCCGGAGTCGGGCACCGGGATCACGAGGTCGGCGTCGGCCGGAGACTCGCGCGCGAGGATCTCACCCATGCGCCCGCGCGCGACCTGCAACACCTGACCGTTCATGCGCGAGTCGGGGCGCGCGAAGTAGATGTACTCGAACACGCAGAACGCCTTGCGCTCGTCCGGAAGAATGCAACGGTTTTCGAGACCGTTCTCCCCGAGCGTGACGATCTCGCCGGGCTCGACGTCGCGCAGCAGCTTGGCGCCGATGATGTCAAACGCACACGACTCGCTCGCGACGCAATAGCGCGGAGGCTCCCCGTCCGCGCCCTCGATCACACCGAGGGCAAGCGGGCGCAGGCCGTGCGGGTCGCGGAATGCGACGACGCGGTCCTTGGTCATCACGACGATCGAGAAGGCACCGTTCAGGCGCGGCAGCACGTCGGCGATGGCGTCCTCGATGTGCTCCGCAGGGTGCGTGGCGAGCAGCGCGGCCACGATCTCCGAGTCCGAGGTCGAGCTGAACGTGACGCCGCGCTCGGACAGCTCATCGTGTAGCTCCAGCGCGTTGATGAGGTTGCCGTTATGTGCCAATGCCAGCTCGCGACGCGAGCCGTTGGTGCCCTCCGAGCGCTGCACCGGCTGGGAGTTCTCCCAGGCGTTTGAGCCGGTTGTCGAATAGCGCACGTGGCCGATGGCAAGCTCGCCGGCGAGCGTGCGCAGGTCGTTCTCGCTGAACACCTGGCTGACGAGCCCCAGCTCGCGGCGGGTCATGATGTTGCCGCCACGGTCGGCCGCGGCGATCCCCGCCGACTCCTGGCCGCGATGCTGCAGCGCGTACAGCGCAAAGTAGGACAGGCGCGAAACCTCGTGCCCGGGTGCGTATATGCCAAACACACCGCACTCGTCGCGCGGTCCGTCGCGGTCCTCCGGACGAGGGTCCAAGGGCATCCTTTGCTTTACGCTAGCAGCAGCGGCGCTCATCGCGGTGGAGCGCTCCTGGGGGAGGTGTTGTTATTAACTTTTTGGACGATTGCCAATGGTGACTACGATATGTAGCTATCATGGTGAATTGTTCATTTTGACTACATACACTCACGCAAACAGCTCCGCAAGCGCGCCATGCGCCCGAGCGAGATCCGCCAGCGAGCACTCGATTCGCTCCCCCCCTGTGCGCGAGTCCCCGTGAGAGGGTGCCGGGCAGTCGATCCGAAGGGCCTGCCCACCCACGCTCCCGACGATCCACACTTGAGTCCGCTCGCCAAGCGCATGTAGCTCCCGCTCGCCGCCGCTGATAAGGAAGCCGCCCGCACCCTCGCCAAAGAGCGTGCCCGCCATTGTGGGTACGGACGCGGACGCGGCCGAGATGCCGCTCCAGTCCGCCTCGCGTCCCGTCGCGGGGGCCGGCTCAGCCCCAAACAAATCCGCCGGCAGCGACACGCGCGCGCCAAGCTCGCCACCCAGGCAGCACTCCGCCAGGGCCACGGCCAGCCCGCCCTCGGCGATGTCGTGCGCGCTCGAGAGTGCGCCCGCGCGCACCGCCTCGCGGATCGCCGCCTGGGTCGCGGCAACCTCCTCGATATCGATCGGGGGCAGTCCGTCGGGGAGATCCCAGCCCCACAGCTTGGCCAGCTCGCTCGCGCCCAGGTGCGGCGCGAACGGGCCGGCGATCGCGATCGTGTCGCCCGCGCGCGCGAAGCCGAGCCGCCCCGCGCGACGCGCGTCGGGCAGCCTGCCGACCATGCCGATCACGGGCGTAGGGTAGATCGGGCCCGCGCTCGCGCCCTCGTTATAGAGCGACACGTTGCCGCCCACCACCGGCGCGCGCAGGGCACGGCAGGCATCGCCGAGACCGCGCACCGCCTCGGTCAGCTGCCACGCGACATGCGGCTTCTCGGGGTTGGCGAAGTTGAGGTTGTTGGTCGTGCCCAGCGGCTCCGCGCCGACGCACGCAAGGTTCGACGCGCACTCGAGCACCGCCGCAACCGTGCCGCTGTAGGGGTCGGCCGCGACGCGCCGGCCGTTGCCGTCGATCGACACGGCGATGCCTGGCACGGGGGTACCCGGGGCTTGCGATCCGCCTGCTCGCGCCCCTTCGAGTGCCGCCCCTGACAGCGGGTTTGGCCCACTCGTCGAGAACCCCGACACCCCTGCCTCGCCGAGCGGGCGAATCGCCAGCACTGCCGCATCGGACTGCTCGGGGCGACGCACCGTACGCGATTGCACAATCGCGTCGTACTGCTCGAACAGTGGCCTACGCGACGCGATGTTGGCGCTGGACAGCAGGGCGAGCAGCGCCTCGCGCGGCGTTGTTTTTTGGGGGAGGAGCGCCTCCGGCGCCGGGTATGGCGTGCGGGTCGGCTTAGCGGGCTGAAGGTCATAGAGGGGACAGTCATCGACGAGCGCCCGCACCGGCATGGTCCCGACCAGCTCGCCCGCGTCAAACACACGCATCTGGCCCGTGTCGGTGACCGTGCCGATTGCGGCGCCGCCGACCTCCCACTTCTCACACAGCTCGAGCACCGCGCCCACATTGCCGGGCTCCACCACGCACAGCATCCGCTCCTGGGACTCGCTCACCATGATCTCAAATGGCTCCATGTCGGCCTCGCGCAGGGGCACCTTGGCAACATCAATGTCGATTCCCACCTCGCCCTTCGACGCCATCTCCGACGCGGAGGAGGTGAGGCCGGCCGCGCCGAGGTCTTGCAGCGACACGAGCAACCCGTGCTGGAGCAGCTCGAGCGAGCACTCCATCAGCTTCTTCTCCTCGAAGGGATCGCCAACTTGGACGGTCGGTCGCTTGTCGTCGTCCTCGCCCAGCTCAGCGGAGGCCAGCACCGAGGCGCCGCCGATACCGTCGCGGCCAGTCGAGGCGCCGAACAGCAGCACCGTATTGCCGATCCCGGCGGCAGCGCTGGTGATCAGCTGCTCGCGCTCGGCGATCCCGAGCGCCATCGCGTTTACGAGACAGTTCTGCTCGTAGGGCCCCTCGAAATACACCTCGCCACCGACGGTCGGCACACCGATCGAGTTGCCGTAGTGGCCGATGCCGGCGACGGCGCGGTCGAGCAGGTATCGGGAACGGGCGCCTGCCCCCGCCGCCCCACCACCGTCTTCCTTGCCTGCCCGCTCCCCACCCTCACGGCTCGATGCCACGCACGATTTGAGATGAGGCTCGCCGAACCGCAGCGAGTCGAGCACCGCGATCGGGCGCGCGCCGATCGCAAATATGTCGCGCAATATCCCCCCCACGCCAGTCGCGGCACCCTGGAATGGCTCGACCGCGCTGGGGTGATTGTGCGACTCGACCTTAAACGCGCACACCAGCCCGTCACCGACGTCCACCGCCCCCGCGTTCTCGCCCGGGCCCATGACCACGCTCGGACCATCCGTCGGCAGGGTGCGCAACAGCTTCTTGGAGTGCTTATACGCGCAGTGCTCGCTCCACAGCAGCGAATACATCGCAAGCTCCACCTGGTTTGGCGTGCGACCCTGCTTCTCGCGGATCAGCTCGTACTCGGCGCGCGTGAGTCCGAGCGCGAGCGCATCCTCGACGGTGGGCAGCGTCGCGGTCTCAGACACGCGCGCCTGCCTGCCCGCCGTGTGCCCTTTGGGTATGTCCCTCGCCGTGCGCCCCGGAGGGTGTGCCCGTTCGGGTGCCCTCAACCGCCATCCGCATCGAGGCGAAAATGCACAGCCCGTCAGTCGAGCCCGTCAGCTCGTCCACGGCGTGCTCGGGATGGGGCATCAGGCCGAACACGTTGCCGTGCTCGTTGCGCACGCCCGCGATGTCGCGCAGCGAGCCGTTGAAGTTCTCGCCCGGCGCGTACCGCAGCACGACCTGACCGCGCTCCTCCATGCTCGCAAGCGTCGGCGCGTCCGCGTGGTAGCGACCCCACGAGTGCTTGGCGGGAATGCTCAGGCGCGTGGCGGTCTGCTCGCCACTTGACCCGGCCGATCCGCACGCGCACGTAACCGCTGTGTCGCCCTCCACCACATCGAGATTGATCTGGCGGAATGTGAAGCGCAGGTTTGCGTTTGGCAGTAGTGCCCCCGGCAAGAGATGAGCCTCGCATAGGACCTGGAAGCCGTTGCAGATCCCGAGCACGAGCCCGCCGTCGCGCGCGAAGGCGATAACCGACTCCATCACGGGCGAAAAGCGCGCGATCGCGCCCGCGCGCAGGTAGTCGCCGTAGGAAAACCCGCCCGGCACCACGACCGCGTCGGCGCCCTTCAGATCGCGCTGGCCGTGCCAGAGCAGCTCCGCGTCGCCCACGCGCCGTGCAGCGTCCAGCGCGTCCACCTCGTCGCAGCTGCCGGGGAAGCGCAGTACGCCGAACTTCATCGCGCGGCCCTCGCGCGCGGACTCGCGTACATTGCGACCCCGGTCACTCGCCGTCGAGGACGATCTCGTAGTCCTCGACGAGCGGATTGGCGAGTAGCTTCTCGCACATCGACTCCAGCTGGCCGGCGTCGTCCACGTCCAGCTCCACGAGGCGGCCGATGTGGACGTTTGCGACACCCTCGAAGCCGAGCGCGGGCAAAGCGCGCTGGACGGCCTCGCCCTGCGGGTCGAGGATGCCGGCCTTCGGGCGGATCAGGACGCGTGCCCTCACGCTGGTCGCTCTGTGGCGCTGTCGCCGCCGGCCCGCGAGCCCGTGCGCGCGAGCCACGCGTCAAACGACTCGCCCACGATCAGCTCGTACGCCTCGACGTAGCGCGCACGAGTGCCAGCCACCACATCCTCGGGGATCGCCGGCGCCGGCGGCTTCTTGTCCCAACCGCTGCCGGCCGCCCAATCGCGCACGTACTGCTTGTCAAAGCTCGGCTGGCCCCTGCCCGTCTCATACCCCTCGACCGGCCAGTAGCGGGAGGAGTCTGGCGTCAGCACCTCGTCGCCGACGACCAGCTCGCCGTCCTCGTCCAGGCCCAGCTCGAACTTCGTGTCGGCGAGGATCACGCCACGCTCGCGCGCGTGTGTGGCCGCGAAGGAGTACAGCGCGATCGAGATGTCCCTTACGCGTTCCATCAAGGCCCGGTCGCCGACGAGCTCGGTGGCGCGCTCGAAGTCGATCGCCTCGTCGTGGCCCACCTCGGCCTTTGTGCTCGGCGTGAAGATCGGCTCGGGTAGCTGCTCGGACTCGCTGAGCCCAGCCGGCAGAGCGATCCCCGAAACCGACCCGCTCGTCTGATAGTCCTTCCAGCCCGACCCTGTGATGTAGCCGCGCACGACGCACTCGACGGGCAGCATTTTCAGCTTGCGCACCACCAGCGCCCTGCCGCGCGCCTCGGTGGGCACGCCCTCGGTCGCGGAGATCATGTGGTTGGCGACGATCCCCCGCGTCTTCTCAAACCAGAAGGCCGATAGGCCCGTGAGCACCTTGCCCTTGTCGGGAATCGGCGTCGGGTGCACCGCATCGTAGGTGGAGATGCGGTCGCTCGCGACCATCAGCAAGCGGTCGTCGAGGTCGTACAGCTCGCGCACCTTGCCGCTTGCGATTAGGGGCAGATCGGCCAGAGCAGTCACTTTTCGCGATGCTACCAACGCCTGAGGACCGGATGGCTGCGCGCTGCGGCGTCCTCGGTCGCTCGCGTGCTCAGCACGCCACGCTCCCTGCGTCCTTGCATCGCTTGCCCTCCGGCCCCCAGGACGCCCACGACTTAGGCGATCTCGTCTAGACGCGCCACGATCTCGTGTGCGTAGCGCGTGTAGTGGCCATAGTCGAAGATCGCGTCGAGGTCGAGCCCCGCGGCGCGCTCGTCGGCCGCGAGCAGCTCGCGCAGCGGCGTACCCTCGTCCCACGCTCGCTGAGCCAGCTCCTGGGCGATGCGGTAGGCGTCGTCGCGCACCATCGGCGCGCGTCCCTGCGCAGGGTCGCCTTCCACGAGCGCCAGCAACACCCGCTGGGAGAAAAGCGCACCGTGGGTCAGCTCGAGGTTGGCCAGCATCCGCTCCTCATTTACGACGAGACCCTGCACGAGCCGGGTGGCGCTGTGCTGCAAGTGGTCGATCAGGATCGTCGAGTCGGGCAACGTCACGCGCTCGACCGACGAGTGGGAGATATCGCGCTCGTGCCACAGCGCCACGTTCTCAAGCGCCGCCTGCGCGTTGGCGCGCAGCACGCGCGCCAGCCCCGATATCTGCTCGCTCTTGATCGGGTTGCGCTTGTGCGGCATCGCCGAGCTGCCCTTCTGTCCCGCGCGGAACGGCTCCTGAGCCTCACGCACCTCTGTGCGCTGCAGGTGGCGAATCTCCGTGGCCAGGCGCTCCAAGCCGGCGCCCGCGAGCGCGATCGCCTGAAGCAGCTCGGCATGGCGATCGCGCGCCACGACCTGCGTGGAGACATCCTCGCGCGCCAGCCCGAGCCGCTCGAGCACGCGCCGCTCGAACTCCGGGCTGGTCGCCGCATACGTGCCGACCGCACCGGAGATCGCACCGACCGCCGCCTGCTCGAAGGCGCGCTCAAGGCGCAGTGCGTTGCGGTGCGCCTCGAAGGCAAAGCCCGCGAGCTTCACGCCGAACGTCGTCGGCTCGGCGTGCACCCCGTGCGTGCGCCCGACGCACAGCGTGCCCACGTGCTCGCGCGCGCGGTCCGCGAGCGCCTGCACGAGTGACCGGGCGCCAGGCACGACAAGCTCCCCGGCGGCGCGCAGCTGCAGCGCGAGCGCGGTGTCAAGCACGTCGGAGGAGGTCAAGCCGAAGTGGATCCAGCGCCCCGCCTCGCCGGCGCTACGGGAGAGTACGTCCACGAAGGCGGCCACATCGTGGTCGGTGGTGCGCTCGCGCTCGTTGACCGCCTCCACGGTGAACGTGGCTGCGCGGATCGCATCCAGCTCCGCGGGAGTCGGGCCCTCGCCATCGCTGCCTGCGCCCGGTTGGGTGCCATGGGGAGCGCCCGTCGGGGTG
>DATNKN010000202.1:0-3786 GCA_035603375.1 Solirubrobacteraceae bacterium | reverse complement strand
AGACTCGACATCCTCGACGGCGAGCCCAAGCGTGCGGCCTGAGCCGTCCAGCACAAGCGTGACGGTTCGATCATGGCCGATGTCCGCGACCTCGCCGCGGGTGCCGTTCTCTACGCGCGCCTGTCCGGGCGGCCGATGCTGGGCGATGAACGCGACGTGATCGCCTTGGCGTAGCCCGTAATGGACGCTCGATAGCGGAAGTTCGTCGGGGCCGAGTTCGCCCCGTTGGGCGCGGAGGTGCTGCGCGCGGGCGTTGAGTCGGTCGATCTCCTTGTTGGAGGCGTCCGCGATCAGGGCGACTTGGCGGATGTCATGGTGTTCGGTGAGCTGCGCCCAGGTTTGGACTGCATTCTCGGCCGCCTGGTCGCGCGTGTCTGCCAGGTGGAGTCGTCCGCGGGCCTGGTAGTGGGCCATCGCGCGCTCGGGTTCGCCGGCCCGAAGGGCTTGCCATGCTCGCTGCTCCTCGGGGTCCTTGGTGCGGTGGATGGTCTCCAGCTCGACCACGGGCGCGTGCTGGGTGAGCCGGTCGAACATGCCTCCAGGTCCGATGGAGGCGAGCTGCTTGCCATCGCCGACGGCGATCAGCTTCGCGCCTGTGTGCTCCACCAGTCCCGTGAGCGCGTCGAGGCGTTTGTGGTCGGCCATGCCTGCCTCGTCGAGGATCACGGTCGTGTCGGGACCGACGTGGATGCCGCCCGTGTCCGCTCGCGCGATGAGCGCGTCGAGCGTGAGGGTCTGCCCTTGGAGCACCGGACTGTCGGCGCCCAATCGCTCGGCGGTCGACCCGGAGACGGCGATCCCGATAGTTGCCCGTCCGGCAAACTGCTCGGCGCGTGCGGTTGCGTCGACGACGACGCCCTTCCCTGTGCCGGCGGGGCCGACGAGCGCCGCGGCGCGCTCCGGTCCTGTCAGGACGAGCAACGCTCCTGCCTGCTCGTCGGTGAGCTGGCTGCCGATGCGCTCTGCGACCTCGCGCGCGGCCTTGGTCCTCGCCTGGTGCCCGACGTCCCGTCCAGCGGGTCGGGCGAGGCTGGTGGTGCGTCGTTCGATCGCCTGCTCTTGGGCGCGGATCGCGAGCGTCGTCATCCGGCCGCCTTCGAGGGTGAGGATTCGCCGGTCGCGGATCATGCCGTCCGCGATCTGGAGCGCGTGGTGGGGTGTCAGCTCCCCGGCGGTCTGCTCCAACGCGACTGTGCGCAGCTCGCGGGCCTCGAAGACGGCGTGACGTTCGGTCAGCCGCTCCTCGATCCGGTCCTCCACCGGCCGGAGAGTGTGGGGTGGACGGTCGCCGGCGAGGAGCCGCAGCGCCTCGTCGGGACCGAAGTCGTAGTGGCTGGCGGTCTCTCGCCAGGCGTTCTTGAGGTCCGGGCGCGTGGCGAGCTGCTTGGCGCGGCGGTTCTCGAGCGCGAGGTTTCGCAGCTCGCCGCGCTCGGGTGCTCTGCCGTAACGGGCGCGGAACCTGTCGGCGGCTCGCGCGACCTCCTGCGAGCGGCCAGAGAACGCGTCCCGTAGCTCCTCGGGTACGCCCGCGATCTCGAAGTATTTGCCGTCCCGGCCGGTGCCCTGATCGATCCGGTAGCCCTCTCGGGCGAGTTCTTGTGCGAGCACGGAGCGGTAGAACGCGCCGAGCTCCCCCGCGGCGCGGAACACGGGACGGGACGCGACAGCCACGATCCGATCGTCCTCGCGGATCGCGCTCGTAATGACGACGTGACTGTGCAGCTGCGGGTCGGGCGCGCTGGCACCCGAGACACCGCGAGCGGTCGTGTGGCGGTACTCCACCGCGATCAGATCCTTCGCCGGCTCCTCGACCACCTCGCCGCCGTAGCGGCGACGGACGACCGGGACGTGCTCGCGCATGTATTCGACGGTCTGCTCGACGGCGTTGGCGTGTGCGTTCTCGATCTGCTCGCGCTGCCACGGATCGGCCAGTGCCCAGGCGACCGACACGGACTTTGGAGCGCTGAACACGTTGTCGATCCCGCCGCCGCGACCGCCGTCCGCGCCCGCACGCCGCAACCACCTTCCGGTCTGTGGATGGCGGCCCTCCATCAACGAGACGAAATCCTCGCCGTCTGCCTGGCCGCCGGCCTGGATGCCGAGCCGTTCGAGGGTCTGCGGGTCCGCGAGCCATTGCCCGGCGGCCTGCGTCATCTCCCCATCGGGGGTGAGGTAGTAGTCGCCGCGCTCCGGTGCGACGGTCTTGCCCTCCAGGTAGCGAGCGTAGTCGCCACCACGCGCCGCGGGGATGCTCGCTGCGGTCATCACATGAAGTGATGACCGTGAGAAGGCCGAAACGGCCATGTAGTTTCGTTGGGGCCTGTTGGGGCCCTGTGTTTACGGGCTCGCCAGCGGTGGCGATGCTGTGGCGTCCGGTGCCTCATTGAGGGTGTGGCAGACGGCGGGATGACTCGATTAAAACGGCTGGCCCCTTGCGGGTGCCCTACGTTGGATTTGTCTCCCGTCGCCTGCCACGGACGCCGCCATGACTTCATAGAAGCGTGCTGCTTGCTCGACATGGCTTTGTCTGGCGGCCTCCACATCACCAGCGCCAACCAGCAACAAAGGAGACCGGAAAATGATGATCGCAGTAGGCGTGGACACCCACAAGCACCAGCACCTCGCCGTCGCCGTGGACGCTCTCGGACAGCTCCTCGCCGAGATCACGATCACCGCGACTCTCGCCGGCTACCGCGAGCTACTCGCATGGCTCGCGGCACTCGAGGGAGAGATCCGTGTCGGGATCGAGGGCGCCGGCAGCTACGGCGCCGGCCTATGCGAATACCTCCAGGACAACGGCATCACCGTGTTCGAGGTCGAACGGCCACGACGCCGCGAGCGACGCACCGGCAAGTCCGACCGGCTCGATGCGCTGCTGGCCGCAAAGAAGGTGCTTGCCGATGATGGGCTCTCCACGCCAAGAGGGCACGGCAAGCGCCTAGCGCTGCAGATGCTGCTCGTCGCTTACCGCTCTGTCATCAGCGAGCGCTCACGGCTCTATAACCAGCTGCAGGCCCTCCACGTCGGAGCACCAGCGACGCTCAGGGAAAGGGTCGGGGCCGCGAAGAACGGCGCGAAACTCGCACAACGACTCACCGGGATGCGGACCCGCCCAAACGCCAGCCTGCAAGAGAACACCACCCTCCAAGTGCTCCGCGACCTCGCCAACCGCACCCGCGCACTCGACCAGCAAGCCCAGGACTACACCCGTCAGATCGACGCGCTCACGCGCGAGCTTGCACCCGCGCTGATGAACGAACCCGGCGTCGGGCCGATCTGCGCGGCGAAGCTGATCGCGTTCAACCCAGCACGCTTCAAGAGCGAGGCAGCGTTCGCGCGAGCTAACGGCACCGCCCCGCAGCCAGCGTCATCCGGCAAAACAGTCCGTCACCGCCTCAGCCGCGGAGGCGACCGGCAAATCAACACCGCGATCTACACGATCGCGCTCTCACGCTCCGTCCACCACGCCCCGAGCCGTGCCTACATCCAACGCCGAATCGACGAAGGCAAGACCAAGCGAGAGGCCATGAGATCCCTCAAGCGATACCTCTCCCGCGACCTCTACCAACACTTCACAAAAACACCCTTGACAACATAGAAGCATCCAACGACTTCGTCACACAGCGATCACACAGCGCTTGCACGCTTGATGCTTCTATGTTTGTCAAGTCGCGCTATTTGCGGGATTCGGCGGTGTGGCTTGGAGTAGCCGGTAGAGGTGGCGTGCGGTGTAGCGCTTGAGGCATCGCTTGATCTCGCGGGTGCTGCGTCCTTCGGCTTGTCGGC
>DATNKN010000171.1:0-12325 GCA_035603375.1 Solirubrobacteraceae bacterium | reverse complement strand
CCGGAGCACCCGCGTCGATCACGCCGGGCGCTTAGCGTTCCGACCACTCGCTACACAGCGAGCTGCTGCGCTCGCGCTGCCGCTCTTGTGGCGAACACAAACTCGCCGCAACGATGGACGAGCCCAGCGCGGTGCAGCGCGCCCAGCCCGTCGGCCGTCTCGATGTGATCGCCGATCTCCAGCTCGACCTCGTGCACCGACCAAGGGCGCTGCTCGTCTGCGACGAGCAGCATCACCAAGATCGCCCGCTCGACCTGCTCCGCCATCTCGCCCGGCGTACCACTACGCTCCTGCTGCATGGGAAGGTCCTTCCTTTCCGTGTCGGGCCCCGGGCGGTTGCCGCCGCGCCGGGGCCAACTTATGACTCGTATAACGGGTAGACTTATAACAGGCGGCCACGACAGACTGCCCACATGCCTGCCCTATCCCCGGCGCGTGCCGCGTTCGGCGCCGCAATCCGCGAGCTGCGCAAGGAACGCGGTGTCGCCCAGGAAGCGCTCGCGCTCAAGAGCGGCCTGAACCGGGGGTACTACGGCGACGTCGAGCGCGGCGAGCGGAACGTCTCGCTCGCCAACATCCTCAAGATCGCTGACGCGCTCGAAGTTCCGGCATCGGCCATCCACGCCCGGGCCGAGAAGCTGCTCAGCGAGCGGCGCTAACCAAGCCCCGTAGCCGGAACGCCCAGCATCTGGCATAGAGCCTGCGAGCGCCACCGCTGGCCCCGACGAAGCCTGCACCGAGCCTAAACAGACTAGATGCTCACGCAGTGATTGCTGTGCGATTGCTGTGTCGTCGCAGCATTGGAGACCGGGCGAGCAGCCGATTGATCGTGCGCTGATCGGGGCCGGCAAGGTCCCCGTGCATCTTTATCCGCCCTTGCACAAGCGGGAACGCAATAGCGACAGCGTCGTTGCAGATGGCCGACGCTCTTGCAGCCGAAGGTCGCCGCCGCGACGCCTTTGAGGCACCTCGATGGGGGGATCAAACAGCTTTGACGAACGCGACCCCGGGGGCTAAGCGTCCGAAGATATGGCCGAGTACCTGACATATACGAACGTAAATTGGCCTTAACTACTGGTTCTGTCAGGTAGACGTGCCATAGTTCTCGCATGCCCGACAACGACCACATACCCAGAGGCGTCGCGCGGGTCTGGCGCCGCGCGGCTCGGGCCGGACTGAGCGGCCTGCCGTGTGCCGAAGTGGGAGACGAGCTGCGCCTCGCGCTCAGTGCGTCCGTTCGCGAGGCGGACCTGCCGCCCGCGGGCGACCTCGGGCGCGCCCTGCGCGATAGCGCAGTATGGGGTGACGCGAGCATCTGGGAGGCGGAGTCCGAGCGTTACCTGCAGCGCGCGGGACGCAGCGACCTCGCATTCGCGCTCGTGAGCCAGGGCGAGGCGATGCTCGAGGGTCGCTCTCAGGAGCTCGCCGCCATGCCGGAGCAGTCGGTCGCCCAGGAGTTGGCCACGAATGCCCTCAGGCGCGTCGTCGACGCTCGCGTGTGGGGACCAGCCGAGATGCTCCCCGCGCTCGTCTCCGCCGGCTTTGAGAGTCCGGCCGAGGCCCGGCGCTACCAGGAGAGCTGCCTCGACGCGGCGCAGATACCCGACGCCGCCGACCAGGTTGTCAGGAAGTGGGGGTCGCACGTGCGCGCGCCGCGCACCACCGCCGAGCGCCCGAGCACCGCGCAGATGCTCGTCGAGGAGATCGAATGAGCGAGATCCCGTCCTATGATGCACTCGAGTTCGGGGTCGCCGACGGTCAGCAGCTCGTGCGCTGGCAGGAGCACTTCCGGCTCGATGACCAGCGGATCGCCCACGGCCTCGGGACACGACTCGGGCCCCGCCAATCCGACCTGCTCGACCTGGCCGTCGCGGTGTACGTGACCGACAGGCTGCGTCGCCGCCGCCCGAACCGCGCTCGAAACGACGGACGCTGGTGGTCGCGGCGGCTGCCGGTGCGACTGGCGGTGCGGGATCCCTCCTTCTGGGCGGGCACAGAGGTCAGGGCACTCCTGCACAGGCTGCTGGCATGGCTGACCGACGATGACTGGGAGATTGAGTTCGAATCGCACCCTAGCTCGCGGCGCTGGGCCGAGACCCAGGAGCCATTGTTCGGAGGCGCCGTAAGGGCGCCCGCGCAGGCGGGCCTCTTCTCCGGTGGCCTTGACTCGCTACTGGGAGCACACCGTGACGCGATGTGCAAGGAGGGCGAACTCCTGCTCGTGGCCGCCGACACGCACAACCGTCTCTCACACCTGCAGCAGCAGATGGCGCGCGTCCTGGACGAGCTGACGCCGAGGCCGCTGCGACTGCTGACGGTGCCAGTCGGCCTGACGAGCGCGGCTCGGCGCCTCAGCAACGGGAAGGAGGAGGAAAGCCAGCGTAGCCGAGGCTTCCTGTTCCTCGCCTTCGGGATCGTCGTCGCCGACGCCGCCGGGCTCGATCAGCTGCGCGTTTATGAGAACGGCGTCGGCGCGCTGAACCTGCCGTTGACCAGCGCGCAGCGGGGATCGATGAACACGCGAGCGATGCGCCCGGAGACACTGGCGATGATGAGCCGCCTCGCCTCCGAGCTGCTCGAGCGCCCGTTTGAGATCGTCAACCCGAACTTCTGGATGACCAAGGCGCAGATGTGCGCCGACGCGCCGGCGGAGCTGCACGGGCTGATCGCGAGATCGGTCTCCTGCGACACCGGCCTTACACACCGCGCCGACACCACGCACCTTTGCGGGCAATGCACCTCGTGCTTGCTTCGCCGCCAGGCGCTGCTCGCCGCCGGGCGGAGCGACATAGACGCGCTCGACGTACAGCGGATGCGCGGTGACGTGCTCGCCTGCCGGCAGGCCGAGCACGCCGAGCCGTGGCTCGTCTGCATGCTCGCCCAGGCGATGACGATCAAGCGTGCGATCGATCGGGGGGGCTGGGCCGCTCTCGTCGACGCCTATCCGGAGCTCGCGGGCGCACGGCGCGCGCTCGGCTGCGAACCAGCGCAGATCCTCGCGCTGCTCGAGCGCTACGTCAGCGACTGGCGCGCAGTGCCCTCACCACTCGTGAGCCGGTTTCTTGCGCCCGCGGCCGGAGTGACCTGATGAGCGCTCAATCACTGCCCCTCGACAGCCCCGTGCTGCTGGCGCGGCTGCGCCGCGCGCGCGAGGACCAGGGGCTCTCCCAGGGCAGCGTCGCAGAGGAGCTGGGGGTTGCGCGCACCACGATCGTCGCGATCGAGCAGGGCGAGCGGCGGCTGCGCCCGGAGGAGCTGCTGGCGCTCGCAGACATCTATGGTGAGCGCCTCGACGGGCTGCTGCGCGAGGATCCGCCGCCGCGCTCACTAGCCGCACAGTTCCGAACGAGCTTCGGCCGGCGCCCCGAGCAGGATGAGCTGCGCCTGGCGGCGGCCGAGCTCCAGCGTCTGTCCGAGGACTACGTCGAGGTCGAGCGGTTGCTCGAGCTGGGTGCGGTGACGCGCTACCCCACCCCGGTCGCGCTCGCGCCGGGCGCCGACATCGAGACCGAGGCGGCGCTGCTGGCCGAAAGCGAGCGCGGGCGGCTCGGACTCGGCGACGGACCCCTCCCCCACCTTCGCGAGCTGCTCGAGAACGACGTCGGGCTACGCGTCTTCTCGATCGGGCTGCCATCGACGATCGCCGGGCTGTTCGGGTTCGACCCCGAGCTCGGGGCGTGCGTAGCGATCAATGCGAACCAGCGCTGGGAGCGCCAGCGGTGGTCGATGGCGCACGAGTACGCCCATTTCCTGACACGGCGCGACCGCGCCGAGGTGACGGTGCTGATGAGCAGCTATCGCAGGGTCCCGGCCTCCGAGCGCTTCGCCGACGCGTTCGCCCGCTACTTCGTGCTCCCCGCCTCGGGAGTGACGCGCCGCTACCGCGCCGCGGTCAGCGACGCGGGCAAGGCGACGACCGGCCTGCTGCTGCAGCAGGCCGACTGGTGGAGCGTCTCCTTCCAGGCCTACGTGATGCGCCTGGAAGACCTCCGGCTCGTCAAGCCGGGGCTGCACGACCGGCTCGCACGGCGCGGATTCCAGGTCGGCGAGGGTCGCGACCTGCTCGGTCTGCCGGTGCATCCCGCCGACGCGCGCCTGCTGCCGCGGCGCTTCCGGCTGCTGGCGGTCACCGCCTATGACCAGGGGCTGCTCTCCGAGGAGCGCTTGGCGCACCTGCTGCGCGAGGACCGAATCGGCACGCGGGCGACGGTCAGCGAGCTGCTCACCACGCTGCCGGAGGACAGTGCGCAGTGAGCGTCAACCCACCGGTGCTTATCGACGCCTGCGTGGCGATCAACATCTTCGCCTCGGGAGTCTGGGCAGAGGTGTTCGGCGCCTGTGGGCTGACGCCGGTGGTTGCGCTGCAGGCCGCCCGGGAGAGCCTGTGGGTGCTCGACGAGTTCGGCGAGCGCGTGGAGATGGACATGGCGGCGATGGTCAGGCAAGGCCTGCTCGAGATCTGGACGCCGCTCGAGCACGAGCTCGCGCTGCTCGTGGTGCTCGCCGCGCGGCTCGGCGACGGCGAGGCCGCGAGCCTTGCGATCGCGCACGCGCGGGGGCTCGGCCTCGCAAGCGACGACCGCCTCGCACGACGCGAGGCAGAGCGGCGAGGAATCCTCGAATTGCACAGCACCGGCGGGCTGATGAGGGCCTGGGCGCAGGCAGCGCGGCCCGCACCGGGGGCGCTCGCGCACGCGTTGGCGCGGATTCGCCTCGGGGCCTCCTACGTGCCGGCATCCGGGGACCCGGACCGCACGTGGTGGACCGGCAAGGACCCGGGCGCCCTTGACGCCGGGAGCCGGACGCGCTAGTCGTAGCCTTCGTAGACGTCCGGCTGGCCGACACGCGCAGGGCCGTAGTGCTTGGCCGCGTCCCTGATCACACCCGCGATCCGCTGCACGCTCGGAACCTCGAGCGGGATCCGCTCCCCACTTCTGGAGCTCACCGCGGTCAGGGTGCGCAGCTGCGGGGCGCTGAGGCCATGCGGCACCGGCAGCTCGGCAGCGCCGGCTTCGCGGAGCAGCCGGCCGCGCTTGCGGGTCGCGAGCCAGAGCCTCGTGAGGATCCACTCGTCAAGGCGCGCGAGCGCAGCGAGGTCATCGACGAGCGGGTAGGCGGACATCAGGCCCTTGAACCGCCGCAGCGGGGCGCCCCGGGTCTGATAACGGCGCAGCGCCTTCTCGCTGAGGTCGCCGTAGAGGTAGCGGCGCAGGCGCGATATCACCGTCACGTAGTCACGGTCGACTCCGTGGCTGAGGCGGGCGGGGTTCTGGTTGCCTCGCAGCGGCTCGCGCAGCAACGTGTTGAACAGGAGCTGGTCGACGTGGGCCATCACACGCTGTTGGCCGGCGGGCTTAATCTGAGTGCAGTCGATGCCCATGCGATGCCCCAGGTAGTCGACGTGGTGCACCGTCTCAATCTCCCCGTCCACGCCGGTCGGGAGAAGCAGGTGAATGCCCGGCGACTTGGCGGCGTTCACGGACGCGCCGATCGCCGCCGCGTGGCTGTGCAGGATCTCAACGGCAGAGCACAGGCGCGCGTAGTCCGTTGACCAGATCAGCGTGTCATCGGCGTAGCGCACGAACCTGACACCTTCACCCTCGAGCGCGCGGTCGAGCTCCCACGCGGCGATGTTCGCGAGGAACAGCGAGATCGACGTGCCCTGAGGCACACCCACCTCACGTTTCGGACCGTCGAGCGATGAATAGCTCCCACGGATAAAGCCGACCTCCAGAAACGCCTCGATCGCCTCACGCTCGACCGCGGTGAGTAGGAAGTGATCGTAGAGCACGCGCCGGATGTGCTCATGGCTGATTGTGTCGAAGTACTTGCTGAAGTCGTACTCTGCCACGTACAGACGGCTGCGACCCGCGAACTCGGACTTGATGTACTGGATCGCGTTCTGGGCCGAGAGGTCGGAGCGATAGGCATAGGAGCGCGCACTCATCAGGGGCAGGTTCTTTTTCAGCACGCCATCGAACAGCATCTTCGAGACGGCGCTGTCGGCAACCTGGTAGATACATACGGTTCTGACACCGCCATCGGGCTTGGGGACTTCGTAGGCGTGCGGATGACGCGGCCGGTACGAGCGGTTGGAGAGGGCCTCGCGGATGCTGTGCCCGATCCGCCCGGCGCTGCCTCGCACGAGATAGGGGTCAAAGCCGCGGTCGAGCTTCCAGTGCGGCGGGCGGGCCAGCCTGGGAGTGGCCGGAGCCGCGCTCGCGCGGCGGCTGCGGCGGGAGTGCTCCTCGGCGAGCAGGCGTCCGTGTGTCTCGTGACGAACGATCAGCCGCCGGGCCTCCCTGAGGATCTCTCGTTCGATGCGCATGTGTCACTCATAGAAGAGGCCCCGGCGAGCCGGGGCCTCTATCCGTCCTCCTGAGATTCCGGAAGGGAAAATTTGCTCTGCCAGCGGAGACGCGACCGACGCCGCGCCTCCAAGTGGCCCACCGGGACTGATCGATCCTAGCGGGCCGCAACTCTCGGGTGGACTACTCCCCTTGGAAGCTGGCCGAAGTCTAGCAACGGGGCTGCTTCGTTCGATCAAAATCTCGGATCCGAGGTAGGGCAGCGGCTCCACGGGCTCCCGCGCTGGTGCATTCGCCCGATCCCAGCTCGATTTGGCCGGGCTCTTGGCGGTGTCAATCTGCCCAACGCTCGATAAGCGCTCCTACGACGCACCGTCTGGACCGCGAGGCACGTGAGATTCGACGCTCAGACCGCCCACGCTGGCTCGCGTGGGCGGTTTCGTGGGCGGTCGCGCTCAAAACCGACTCCGAGCGTGGAACGAGCGCTCCGCGCCCCCAAGCCTCCAAATCCCTTATCCCAGAGCCAATTCCCGCGCTCCAGGCCGCCCCCAGCCCCCACCAGCATCCAACGAGATTCGTATCGGGGAGACAGGATTTGAACCTGCGACCGCCCGGCCCCCAGCCGGGTGCGCTACCAGACTGCGCCACTCCCCGTGGTGCCTTTCGATTCTACGGACAAAGGCCGCGGGGCACCTCGCCCATGAGGTCAAGCCCTCGCAGGCAGCTTGGCGCGTAGCTTGGGTAGATGCACTCCTAGCAGCCCACGCAACAGAGCCGTATTGAAGTTGAGGAAGTCGAAGTAGTCGCGCCACAGCACGATCTGCCCGTCGCGAACGTCGAAGCGTCCACAAACCCAGAGTCGAATGTGGAGCTTGCGGAAGGTCAGGAAGTCGGTCCGCTCAGTGAGGACAGAGGCTCCGTCCGCGCAGATCGTGTGGATTACGACATCGAAACCGGCTCCATCGTCGTATGCCCTCCCGAACAGGCGCCGCACGCGCTCGCGTCCGTGGATGGTGGGCAGACCGACGTTCTCGTACTGCACATCCACCGCCAGGAGCGCCACCGCCTCATCTAGATCCCCACGGCGCAAGAACTCCATGAAGCGCTCAACTACGCGCACGGGAGACGAATCACCCCCTGGCTGGTCCGCCACGATCCCGAGGCCCACAGCTCAGCCCCCGCCAATCTCGGCCGCCCGTCGAAGCATCTCCTCCTCGGAGATGTCCTCGACATGCGTGGCCACGTTCCAGCGGTGGCCGTACGGATCCTCGAACTGCCCCGAGCGATCCCCGTAGAACTGATCCTCAACCGCTCGCAATGGCTTGGCCCCGGCTTGGACCGCGCGCTCGAAGGCGCCATCGGCGTCCTCGAGGTAGACGTGGATCGTCACAGGTGTGCCTCCGACCAACTTCGGGCCTTCGATGTTCATCCCCGGGTTCTCGTCAGCGAGCATGATCACGGCCTCCCCGATTTGAAGCTCGGCATGACCGAGCCTGCCGTCGGGTCCCTCGATGCGCATGCGCTCGGTTGCCCCGAGCACGCCCTTGTAGAACTCGATCGCCTCGCCGGCGCCGTCGACGATCAGATAGGGCATCACCTGCGGGTAGTCGTCCGGTATCGCCTTGGCCATCGCGCTGCCTCCTTAGACGGTTTTGCGTGGAGATCTGCCTGAAGCGGGCGACGGGAATCGAACCCGCCCTAAAAGCTTGGAAGGCTTTTGTGCAACCACAACACTTCGCCCGCACACGGGCAACCATCGTACCGTCCCGCCCGCCCACTAAGCTACACCGGTGCGTCCAAGGGCCCTGCTCTTTCTGCTCGCCCTAACCGCCGGCGACTACCTGCTGTGGCAATGGTCCATCGCGGGCGGTCACGATGTCGTGTCGCTGCTCGCTGGCTGCACGCTGGTGCCGCTGGGCGCCGTGAGCGCCTACCGCCTCGTGCTCGCCGGCGCGAGCCTCCTGTCTTGGACTGCCCGACGCACGAAGGCGCGCTCGAGAGCTACCGCGCCCGCTAAGCAAGCCTCGCCTGACGTGCAGGCGACGCCTCAAGCCCGGCGACGTACGGGCACGGAGGCCGACTCGTCGTCCGGCAAGCTCGCCGCCTGAGCTTGAAGAGCGAGCCGTGACCGGCACGCGACGGCCTCGCCTGCTGCCCCACTCGACCCGTGGCCGACTGGCGCTCGCAAGCACCGCCGTGCTCGCCGTCGCCGCTATCGCGCTTGCCGCCTACCTGTACGAGAAGCATCGCACGGGCAACATTTACCACCCGCACGCTGCGTTCGTACCCCAGCCGACGCCGACCCTGCCGAAGGTCAAAGGTCAGGACCACTTCGCGTGGCCTCTATACGGCTACACCAAGAATCACACCCGCTTCTTCCCGGCCTCACCGACGATGAGGCCCCCGTTCAGAACCGTTTGGGCGCGTAGCGGCAGCTCCCTGCTTGAGTTTCCGCCGGTGATGTGGGGTAACCGGATCTTCCAGCTCGCCGACGACGCGACGCTGAATGCGATCGACAAGTACACCGGACAGGTCCTTTGGAGCAGGCGCCTGGGCGCCCTCTCGGCCTCCACCCCGGCCGTGTCCGCCACGACGGTGTACGCGACGATCCTCTCGCGCTCCCCAGGGTCGCAGTCCGGACGGGTCGTCGCGCTCGACACGCTCAACGGTCACTTCCGCTGGTCGCGCGAGTTGCCCAGTCGCGCGGAGTCATCTCCCTTGCTCGACAAAGGCAGGCTGTTCTTCGGCTCCCAGAACGGCACCGTATATGCGCTGAACGCAAGCAACGGCAACGTGCTGTGGACCTACCACGCAGCGGGCGCGGTCAAGGCCAGCCCGAGCCTCTCGGGCGGCGTGCTCTACTTCGGCGACTACTCGGGCGAGTTGCAGGCCGTGGGCGAGCAACATGGCCATTTGCTGTGGCGCAGCGGCTCCGGTGGCGCGCTGCTCGGCAGCGGCACCTTCTACTCGACTCCGGCGGTGATGTACGGGCGGGTGTTCCTCGGCAACACCGACGGGCGCGTCTACGCCTACGACGCCTCCTCCGGCGCGCTGGACTGGGCGGTGCAAACCGGCGCCTATGTGTACGCCTCGCCCGCCGTCACGAACGCACCGGGTCTCGGCCCCACAATCTATCTGGGCTCCTACGACGGCACGTTCTACGCGATCAACGCACGCTCCGGCGGCATCGAGTGGCAATATCACGCGGGCGGCAAGATCTCCGGCTCGGCGACGATCATCGGCAACATCGTGTACTTCGCAGATCTCGGCACGCACCGCACGATCGGCCTGGGCATCTCCACGGGCAAAGTCGTGTTCTCGATGAGCACCGGCTCATTCGACCCGGTCATCAGCGACAACCACTACCTCTACCTGTCGGGCATCACCGGCCTGTATGCACTCGCTCCCCTAGACGCCACAAAGAAGCGTGTTGTCGTCATCCACAAGAGCCGGCCAACCCCAACCCACGCCCCAGCGAAAAGCGCGCCTGCACACGCACGACGCCGGGGGACTTGACGCTCACCGCCGTCCACCCTCCAGGCGCTTCGCTCACACAGCCTCCTCCGCGCACGAACGTCCAATAGCGCGTGTAGTGCAACCGCACCAGCGAGCGTCCCGCCGTGGCAAAGCGCAGCGTGAACGAGTCGTGGTCCAGCCCGGTCAGCACCGCGGGCATGGAAGCAATCGGCGTCGGCGCGAGCACCTCGAACACGCGCCAATGCTTGCTCGAGAACACTTCCCGCAGGTAGGGCAGGCCTCTACGGATCAGCGCCGCCTCTTCGTCGCTTGACCCATCCAAGCGCACGTCCGGCAGGGCGACATAGCTGACGGCCAGATTCTTTAGCCAAGCGCGATAGGCGGAGGCGGTGAGCGTGCCGCCGAAGAACAGTCGGTCGTACTTGGTGTCGAGCTGGCGCTCCCAGCCGCGAGCCAAAGGAAAGCGCTGCGCGAGAAAGGTCGCCTCCCAGTGGGAGTGTGTGAAGGGCACCTCCACGCGCACAAGCGAGCCGCCATGAGCGTCGAGGAAGCGTTCGAGCGGCACGTAATAAGAGGCGCTGGTCGACGGGTCGCCGATCACCCCGGTGCTCTCGCGGACAGGACCCCAGGCGGTCCAAACAACGATCACCCCCACCGCAAGCACAACGCTCGCAAGCGGACGACCGGGACGGCTGAAGCCGTCGCGCCCCAGCACGCACAGCGCGAGCGGCCCAGCCAGAATCACCGCGTAGCGAGCGATATTGCTGCCCATCGGCGTCGGCGCGATCGAGAGGAAGACGACGACCAGATAAATCAGCCCACCGATGCGCAACAACCGCTCTTCCCACGGCACTACGTAGAGGAAGGCCAAAGTCACCGCGACCGTGGCGGTGATCGAGCTGGCCGCAAACGGCTCCCAGCCACCCTCCGGAAACAGTGCCTCCAGCGGTAGAACGACAACGAGCACCGGTAGCACGAGCGTCAGCCCGGCAAGCGCGCGACGACTGACCAGCACATGCGTAGCGCCCGCCAGTGCGAGCAGCAGCCCCGCGACGGGACTGGTCGCGGTGCACAGTACAGTGAGCAATACCGCCAGCCACGGCCGCTCGCATACGAACGCAAGCACAGCGAGCACGGCGAACGTGACCCCGAGCGCGAACGTGACGCGCCCGATCCACAGGTCGCCGGCGGCCGCCAGAGCGAAGCACGCGGCGCCCCAGCGCGCGCGCGGCCCATACACACCGAGCGCGATCCGCTCGAACGCGAACGTCGAGACGAGTACCGCAAGCGCACCGGCGAGGCGAATCCCCAGTAGCAACGCAAGCCATGGGAACACCAGGCTGTAGCCAGGCAGATGGTGCCCGGCATACCAGTTGTTGTCCCACACCGTGAACCCAAAGCGTTCGAACAGGGTCGCGCGGTAGGTCTGTGCGGCGAAGTCCGGTGAGCGCGGCGCGACGAGCAGCCAGCTACCGGCGAGCACGATCGCCGTGACCATCGCAAGGGAGATGCGCGCACCGGCGAGCGACTCTCGCGTGGACCCCAATCGGGGCTGCGCCTCGGCGAGTGCTTGAGTATCGACGGAACCCAAGCGGCCCAGTATGGCGAGGCTGCCGATAAGTTGGCTGAGGCTCGGCGTGCTACCCCGCCGAGCCTCAGCACACACGCGAGTCGATCTCAATAGGACGAGTCGCGCGCTTGTACTCGTATGAACAGACGAACGACGCCGAAGTCGCGTTTGCGCGCCACGAACGCCGGTAGCCGATAATCAGCGCCGATGACCGTCCGTACAAAGCGCGCCCGCCTGGGGCTCACGCTCGTGCTGCTAGCCGTGGCGGCACTCGCCTCGGGCTGTGGCACGACACATCCGCCGCCGCTCACCAGCGCAGCGCTCGCGCAGGCCCAGACATTTCCCTACTACCCGCTGTATTGGGCCGGTCCACGCTTTGCCGGCAGCCCGCTGGCCGCTGTGGACGGACTCGAGAACTACAGCGCGGGAATCGGCGACAGCGTGTACTACGGCGACTGCGTCAGCGGCAAGGGACTGCTTGGCGGCGGCGGCAGCTGCCTGCTGCCGCTACAGGTCACGACCGTCATCTACGGCCTGCACTCAAACAGCGCGCTCGGCCCGCAGCGCAACGTCCTCATACGGGGCGTGCCCGGGACGCTGTATGACGAAGAACACTCGCTCGAGCTATACAGCGGCCGCACGGCGATCGACATTTTCTCGGACACGCTCACCCACGCGCTGCTGGCGGCAAGGGAGCTGCGACCACTCAACGCGCCCGGATCGGCCAGCGGGAACCTGCCCTCTCCCGTCTACTGTCCGGGTCTCTCGGGCCCCGAGTCGCCCCAGCTTCACGAAGTCATGGAAAAGCTGCCCGGACACCCTTGTCAAACGGCAAGCACGGCGGTGGCTGCCGCCGAACGCCTGGCGCACTCCTGAGGCGCGCATCGGCTGTTGCGCTCAGCTTGGGGCTGGACTGCTGGATGTCGTGCTCACCGGCTCGCCGATTTCGCGGCGCATCCCGAAGAACGCC
>DATNKN010000163.1:0-4194 GCA_035603375.1 Solirubrobacteraceae bacterium | reverse complement strand
AATTGCCGGCGGGCGTCACACTGAAGCTGATCGCGCCCGACGGCGAGCCGCCCGAGGCAATTCTCGACGCGGAGTTCCTGGTGCCAGGCTCGGACGATTCCCGCGTGCTCGACCTGCTGCCAAGGATGGGCAGACTGCGGGTGATTCAAACACTGTCGGCGGGGGTCGATTGGGTACTCGGGCGGGTTCCCTCGGGCGTGACGCTGTGCGACGCGAGTGGCACGCGCGACGCCGCGGTCGCTGAGTGGGTGCTGGCGGCGATCCTCGCCTCGGCGAAGCACCTGGGCGAGTTGCGCGATTGCCAGCGCGCGCACGAGTGGAAATGGCGCCAGACGCAGGAGCTTGCCGGTAGTCGTGCGCTGATCCTTGGATACGGATCGATCGGCGCGGCGGTGCAGGCGCGACTCGCGCCATTTGGCGTGGAGACGATCCGCGTGGCCCGCCATGCCCGCTCAGGAGTGCACGCCGTGGAGGATCTCCCGGTCCTGCTGCCCAGCGCCGACATCGTCGTCGTGCTGCTCCCGCTCACACCCGCCACGGCGGGCCTGCTCGACCGGGACATGCTCGAGCGGATACGCTCGGGCGCACTGCTCGTCAACGCGGCCCGGGGATCGATCGTCGATACCGAGGCGCTGCTGGAGCTGCTGTGCGCAGGCCGCGTGCGCGCGGCGCTCGACGTCACCGACCCCGAGCCGCTGCCGGCCGAGCACCCACTGTGGGGTGCGCCGGGCGTGTCTGTCTCGCCCCATCTCGCGGGCGACACCGCCGCCGCTGAACGGCGCGCGTTCGCGCTCGTAGGCGAGCAGGTGCGTCGCTACGCGCGCGGCGAGCCGCTGGCGAACGTGGTGGAGCACGGCTACTAGCGCACGTGCGCCGTCGCGTCAGTGAGCTCGGCGCCGGTGAGCTGCCGCCGGTAGGGCCCGCGCCCGGTTAGGCATACGGCGCCACAGCGTGCCGCCAGGGCCAGCGCGTCTCCTATCGCAAGGCCCTCGCCCAGGGCGTAGGTGAGCCCGGCGGCAAACGAGTCGCCACAGCCATAGGAGTCGCCCTCCTCGCCGGACTTCGCGAGGTCTCCCGACTCGTCGCGCTCGCCAACACGGCTCGACTCGCCGGAGCGCTCGCGCTCTTTGGCCTCGCCGGGCGCCGCGGGCGGCACCACGCCCTCCCATCGTCCCGAGCTGCCGTCGCGCCCGGTGTAGCTGCCGCCGCGCGCGCCTTCGGTGGAGACGACCAGACGCGCGTCCTCGCGTGCGCGCACGGCCTCACGACGCTCGTCCGCGTCGTCGCCGCTGAGCACGAGCGCGTCGAGCCGCACGCCATGGGTGAGCGCATCCAGGGCGCGCGGGCTGCTAACGAGCACTCGCGCGGCGCGTGCGGCTCGCAGCGCGCCCACGTCGCCAGCCGTGAAGTACACGGCGTCCATTTCTGCCAGCTCGTCCCAGGGGATCTCCGCGTCGTCGATCGTGGGCTCCAGGCGCGAGCCGAACGTGACGATCGTGCGCTCACGGGCGTCGTCCACGAGCGTGACCGCGGTGCGGGTGGGCACCGTGCGCTTGGCCGCACGCACGCGTACCCCAAGTTCTTCCAAGCGCGCTATCGAGCGGGCACCGTGCTCGTCTTCTCCGAGTGCCGTAACGAGCATCGCCTCGCCAGCCAGACGCGCGAGCTGTACCGCCGCCACGGCGCCCCCTCCAGCGGGCTCCTCGAAGGGGTCGTGCGCGTGCAGCACCTCGCCGGCGTGCGGCACGTGGGGCACGCGAGCGAACCGCACCCACTCGACGTGACCTACGACCGCCACTCTGAGCTGATTTGAGTTCACGATCGCAGTGTCACACACTCAGGTCCCGCGGACCGCTCGCGGAGTTCTGACCGACGTGCCATCGCCGCATACGAAGGTTCGGGGTTCGGCGACTGTTTCACACAGATGCCGGGTATCTCATTGGCGATCGTAAGGCCGGTTCGGAAAAATACGACTATGCTGGGCAGCACGCAGGCCTACATTCGGGTCAATGTGCTGGTCTCCAGCATGAATGAAAGGGCACAAAGATGATCCTTGCCACCAGCTACCCGTTTCTCGAAGTGTTCTGGACGATGTTGATTTTCTTCGCGTTCGTCGTCTGGATCTGGATTTTGATTACCGTTCTGGCCGACATTTTTCGCCGTCACGACACATCAGGCTTTGCGAAGGTGGCGTGGATCATTTTCATAATCGTGCTCCCCTACCTGGGTGTGTTCGTGTACCTCATCGCCGAGCACAACGGGATGGCGGAACGCGCTGTGAAGCATCAAAAGGACGCCCAGTCGCAGTTCGATCAGTACGTGCAGTCCGTCGCCACCAAGAGCGATCCCACCGAGCAGATCGCCAAAGCCAAGCAGATGCTCGCCGACGGCACGATCACGCAGACGGAGTTCGATCAGATCAAGCAGAAAGCGCTCGCCGCGGCATAACCGCCCTCCGCGTCGCAGCGCCGTCCGGCGGCTCAAGCCGAAGCCGTAGCTTGAGCCGCCGGACGGCCAGCGTGTGTCGAGCATCGCGCACGCCGACGCCCCAGACTCAACCTGGGCTCCGAGGAGCACCCGGGCGCGAGCCGGCTCCAGCGAGCCCAACACATCCGGGGTCCACCACATCCGTGCGGTTTGCGGATACCCTCTGGCCACGTGATTCGATCCACTTGGGGGAGGCTTTAAAAGTTGTCGGCGACGACCCGCGACTCGACGACCGCCACGCCGGGAGCGCCCGGCACGGGCTCGGCGCTCTACGCTGACAGCCGGACGGCGCGTCTGGCGCGCTTCGTCCTCAAGCACCGCCGCGTCGTGATGGTTGGCTGGCTGGTGGTGTTCCTCGCGGGCGCGGTCAGCGCCTCGCAGATTTCCAAACGCCTCGAGCTCGACTTCTCCCTGCCCGGACAGCCCGGCTATGAAACAGCACAGAAGATCATCGACACCTACGGCAACGGCGGGATAGTCCCACCGGCGATCGCGGTGATCACGGTGCCCCCCGGGCACACCGTTCGCGGCGAGCGAGCGCAGATCGCCGTGGCACTTCGGCGCATGCAGGCAAGCATCCCCGTGGTGCGCGTCGTGGACTTCGCCAACACCGGCGACCCTCGCCTGACCACACGCGACGACCGCAGCACGTATGCATTTCTGTTCACACCGCTGGAGAACACGCTCGGGCTGCCGAAGATCCCCCAAGCGGCGCAGCGTGCGCTGAACTTGACGCTGCCGCGTGGCACGCGGGCGGGCATGACGGGGCTGCTGCAACTCTCCGACAGCGAAGAATCCCGTGGCGGTCCGGGCGTGTTCCTGGAGACCGTGATCGGCGGCATCGGAGCACTCGCAGTGCTGGCGTTCGTGTTCGCGTCTCTGCTCGCGTTCCTACCGCTGCTGATCGCCGCGGTGGCGATCCTCGCGACGTTCCTCGTGGTCCTCGGCATGACCTACGTCGCCAACGTGTCGTTCATCGTGCAGTTCCTCGTGGCGCTGATTGGGCTGGGGGTGGCGATCGACTACTCGCTGCTGATCGTGACCCGCTGGCGCGAGGAGCGCGCGCACGGGCACGAGAACCACGAGGCGGTGGTGATCGCGATGGCGACCGCGGGACGAGCGGTGGTGCTCTCCGGACTGACGGTGGCGATCGGCCTGATCGCGCTGGTGGTGTTGCCGGTGCCGGGATTGCGCTCTATGGGGTACGCGGGGATGATGATCCCACTCATTTCGACCGGCGTCGCGCTCACCCTGCTCCCGGCACTGCTCGGAGGGGTCGGGCCGCGCGTTGACTGGCCGCGAATCCGCCACGAGCACCACGCAAGCCGCTGGTGGACGGCCTGGTCGCGGACGCTCGTGCGCCACCGCTGGATCGGCACCGCGGTGGCAGTGGGAATTCTCGTACTGCTGATCGTGCCGTTTTTCAGCCTCACAACCGGCGAAACCAGCGCGAGCGCGCAGGCGCACAGCGGGCCAGGGTACGTTGCCTACCAACGCATCCGCCGTGGTGGCGCCGCGAGCGGGGTCATCACGCCGATAGAGGTGCTCGTGCACTCTGGGCATGCCCGCGAAATACGGGCACGCCTGGCACGGCTACCGGGGATGACGGACTCATTGCACTCGAGGGCCCCCGACAGCAACCGCGCCGGCACGAGCATCATCGTGGGGGTACCGCGCGAAGAGACGGTCAACTCCAGAACGCTCGGT
>DATNKN010000150.1:0-3400 GCA_035603375.1 Solirubrobacteraceae bacterium | reverse complement strand
CAGCAACACCTCGCCAGCCAATGGGTCCTCGACTTCAGCGACGAACCCGCGCTCTTCGCACAGCTCCGCAAAGGGATAGCCGCGCCGCGCGGGCTCGAGCAGGTAGGCACCGAGCATCGTGTCGTGCACAAGCCGCGAGGGCACGGCGCCGAGCGCCTTGGCGTCATGGGCGACCACCGCCTGCTCACCGCAAGCCCGCACGATCTCCTGCGGGTCGGCGCAGTCGCCGAGCAGCACTCCCGCGCGCGAGGCGCGTGCGGCAGCCTTCTTGCCCTGCGCCGCCCCCGCCGGGGGAGGGTCGGGGGTGATCGCGAAGCGCCAGGGCGAGCCGAGGGCGAACAGCTCGCCCTCCTCCACCTCAACGGCGCGCACCGCAACGCACAACTCCTGCGGGCGGGTACCGCTGGCGGTCTTGAGGCTCGCGATGTCAGCCACGGAGCCCTCGCGCACGCGCCCGGTGAGGGCAACCTCATCGGCGGAGGTGGCTTTGGCCAGCTCCGCCTCGCCGAGCGCTTCTTCGACGCGACGCAGCGGGTCGCGCAGCTCCCAGCGACGGAACACCTCGCGCAGGCGCGAGCGGTCCGGTTCGCGCGCCGCCTCGCTCTTGAGGTCAAACCCGACGGGAAGGTCGCGCTGGACGGTCGCCAGGCGCTTTGACATGCGCGCGTCCTCGGCGTGGTCGATCAGGCTCTGCTTGCGCTTGGGGCCGCCGATGTCGCGCACGTGGGAGAGCACGCCCTCAAGCGTTCCGAACTTCTGGATCAGCTCGCTGGCGGTCTTCTCGCCGATGCCGGGGATCCCGGGAATGTTGTCGGAGGTGTCGCCCTTGAGCCCGTAGAAGTCGGGGATCAGCTCGGGAGGCAGTCCGTAGCGGTCGATCACCGCCTGGCGGTCGTACAGCTTCGTCTCGGTGATGCCGCGGGCGGTGGCCATCACCTGCACGAGCCCCTGCTCGTCGATCAGCTGGAACACGTCGCGGTCGCCGGTGACGATCGTGACGGGCACGCCCGCCGTGCGCGCCTGCTCGGCGAGCGAGGCGATCACATCGTCGGCCTCATACCCGTCGAGCTTGACGTTGCGATAGCCGAACGCCTCCACCAGCGGTTCCATCGCCGGCCACTGCAGCTTCAGCATGTCCGGGCGCGAGCGACGCCCCGCCTTGTAGTCGGCAAACAGCTCGGTGCGGCCGGAGCTGCCCGCGTCCCAGGCGACCATCGTGGGCTGCACCCCGTGGTCGGTGACGATCTTCACAAGCATCGAGGCGAACCCGAAGATCGCGTTGGTGGGCTCACCGGTCGAGGTGGCGATCGACTCCGGCAACGCGTAAAAGGCCCGGTACACCAGGCTGGGCCCGTCGATCAGGAACAGGCGGCGATCCACGATGAGCACTCTATTAGGCGTCCGCCCGGCAGCATCTACGCATCGGACACCGGGGCACGCGGCCGCGTGCCAGCGCGGGAGGCGAGGGGACGCGAGCCTGCCGACGCCAAGCAAATAACATGCCGGGCCGTCCGACCGCCGCGTCGGCTATCGAGGAGCCTCTTCCAGTGAGTGTCACCCCCAGCGCGCAGTACCGCCTCACCATCCGCGTCAAGATCGACGAGAGCCAGAACATGCTGGGCGCGGTGACCGACGCGATCGGCGAGCAGGGCGGGATGATCGTCGCCGTGGACCTCGTCGAGGCCGACGCGGGTCACAGCGTGCGCGACATCGTCATGGACGCGTCCAACCGCGAGCACTGGAACCGCATCCTCGCGGCGATCGGCTCACTGGCCGGCGTCGCTGTGATCGACACCACCGACCGTACCTTCCTGCTGCACGTCGGCGGCAAGATCGAACAGCACAACAAGCACCCGCTGAAGACGCGCGACGACCTCTCGATGGCCTACACGCCTGGCGTGGCCAGAGTCTGCACGGCGATCAAGGATGATCCCGACAAGGCCTTCCAGTACACGATCAAGCGCAACACGGTGGCAGTCGTCTCCGACGGCACCGCTGTGCTCGGCCTCGGCGACATCGGCCCCGCCGCGGCGATGCCGGTGATGGAGGGCAAGGCATGCCTGTTCAAGGAGTTCGCCAGCGTCGATGCGTTTCCGATTTGCCTGGACACCAAGGACACGGATGAGATCGTGCGCGCCGTCAAGTTGATCGCGCCGTCCTTCGGCGGCATCAACCTGGAGGACATATCCGCGCCGCGCTGCTTTGAGATCGAGGAGCGGCTCAAGGTAGACCTCGATATCCCCGTGTTCCACGACGACCAGCACGGCACCGCTGTGGTTGTGATGGCAGCGCTGCTCAACGCGGCCAAGCTCACCGGCCGCTCGCTTGCCGAGTTGAAAGTGCTGGTCATCGGCCTGGGAGCGGCCGGAGTCGCGGTGACGAAGATATTGCTCGAGGCCGGCGTCAGCGAGATCGTCGGCGCCGACTCGCGCGGCGTGCTCTCCATCGAGCGCGCGGACTACCTCGACGGCAGCATGAACTCGGTCAAGCGCTGGTACGCCGAGTCCACCAACTCCGAGAAGCGCACTGGCACGCCCGCCGACGCGATCGACGGCGCCGACCTGCTCGTCGGCCTCTCAGGTGCCCGCGCCCTGCCCGTGGAGGCGCTCGCGAAGATGAAACGCGACGCGATGGTGTTTGCGATGGCCAACCCCAACCCCGAGGTGATCCCCGAGGAGGCCGCGCCGTACGTGCGCATCATGGCCACAGGCCGCTCGGACTACCCCAACCAGATCAACAACGTGCTGTGCTTCCCTGGCATCTTCCGCGGAGCGCTCGACGTGCGCGCCAAAGCAATCACCGAGGAGATGAAGCTGGCGGCCGCGCGCGCGATCGCCGCGATCGTGGACGAGCGCGAGCTGCGCGAGGACTACATCGTGCCGTCTGTGTTCAACCGCGACGTGGCACCCGCTGTCGCAAGCGCGGTGGCCGAGCAAGCACGCGCAAGCGGCGACGCACTCGCCGGACAGCAAGTCGGGTTTGCACAGGGCGATACGCTGACGGGAATGGGCGAGCAGCGGGCGCACACGAGCGGCTGACGGCCGTGCGAGTAGCCGTCACCGGAGCGACGGGCCTCATCGGCCGACGGCTGGTTTCCTCGCTGCGGGCGCGCGGCGACGATGTAACGGCGCTCACGCGCGACCCCGAGCGGGCACGCGCGCGGCTGAGCAATCCGACACAGGCGCCCGACTCGAGCGACCGCTCGCTCGGAGCGCTCGAAACCATGCACTGGGACCCGCTGAGGGAATCCGCCCCGGCGGCGGCGCTCGCCGGGCGCGACGCGGTGGTGCACCTGGCGGGCGAGAACGTCGCCCAGCGCTGGAGCGCGAGCGCCAAGCAAGCGATCCTCGATAGTCGCGTGGAGGGCACCAAGCAGCTCGTGTGGGGCCTCACGGCAATT
>DATNKN010000103.1:0-9915 GCA_035603375.1 Solirubrobacteraceae bacterium | reverse complement strand
ACTTCTCCACGGCCCGGATCAGCCCGAGCGAACCCTCCTGGATCAGATCGAGGAAGTTCATGCCGCGCCCCATATAGCCCTTGGCGATCGACACGACCAGTCGCAGATTGGCCTCGATCATGTGTTGCTTGGCGGCCACGTCGCCGCGCTCGATGCGCTTGGCCAAGCACACCTCGTCCTCGGCGCTCAGCAGAGGCACCCGGCCGATCGAGTGCAGATACAGGCGTAGCGAGTCGATGCTCGGCTCGCTGCTCAGGTCGATCTCGCTTTTGTGGATCTCCTCCAAGTGGGATCGCAGCGCGAGATGGTCGTACTCCACCTCGTCCTCGTCCTCCTCCAGCTCGGCAGCGGTAGCTTCCGTTGCCGTAAGCAAAACGTCAGTGCTTGCGTTCAACATCGGACCCCCCAGGATCCACACAACTCCCCGTCGGAGCAACCCCCCGCTCCGACCTCCCCTGATCCAACTACTGGCCTCCTATGCGATTCAGTTTGGCATTGCCGACACTCGCACGATGTGCGCTCCCGAATCCCGACCCGACCGGACGTCATCGACGATTCGAGCTATGTGCTGAGTGATACCAGATACGGTCGTCGTCGGCGCCGGTTGCCCGACACAGAGTCTCGATTTTCGAGGTACAGCGTCGTGCCTGTCCAGGCGGTGTGCGGCGACTCGCCCAGCATGACATTGCGATTGCAGGAGTCTTGCCTGCGACGCGTGCTGGGTTAGCCCCGGTTCGCGGGTCATGCCCGTGGTCGCCCGCGCGTGTGCTCGGGGTCGCTACGCTAGCCGCGAGGTGCCAACCACGATGCGCTCCACACCATCGCTTTCGCGTGCCAATGCCGCAGCCGACGAGGACGTGCAAGCGCGCATGCCGTCAATCCCGGTCGGCCTGTCCCGTGTAGGGGTTACGGGGGTCGAGAAGGTCATCCGTATCCGCGAGCAGTTGTTCTTTGCGCAGCTTGAGTGCTTTGTAGATCTCGGTTCCGATCAGAAGGGCGCGCACATGTCGCGCTTCGAGGAGGTCGTCAACGAGGCGATCGGCGAGGTCGTGCTCAAAGAGTCGCCGTTTCGGGCCGAGACGCTCGCTACGCACATCGCCGAGCTGGTGCGCGAGCGCCAGGGCGCCGAGCGCGCCGAGGTGACCATCGCCGCGCGCTACCCGGAGCACAAGCCCGCCCCGGTGTCGGGGGTGCGCACCCAGGAGATATACACGCTGTACGGTCGGGCTGTGGCGCTTGCGAGCGGCACTCGCAAGGTGGTGGGTGTGTCGGCGACAGGCATGACCGCCTGCCCGTGTGCTCAGGAGCTGGTTTCGGCGCGCGCCCGCGCGCGCCTGCGCGCCGACGATTTCAGCGATGAGCAAATCGAGCGAGTGTTCGAGCACGTTCCCGTCGCCACCCACAACCAACGCGGGCTCGGTACCCTGCACATCGGATGCGTGGAGGGATGCGAAACCGAGATCGACGCTTCGGCACTGCTTGAGATCGTGGAGGGTTCGATGTCCTCGGAGATATACGAGCTGATGAAGCGCTCAGACGAGGTCGAGGTGGTCGAGAAGGCCCATCGCCGGCCGCGCTTCGTGGAGGATTGTGTGCGCGAGATGGTGGCTGGCGTCGTGGCGCGCTTTCCCGACCTGGGCGGTGAGAGCTTTGTCTCGGCGCGTCAGGAGAATCTGGAGACGATCCACCGGCACAACGTGGTGGCCGAGCGCCATGGGCTCATGTGCGAGTTGCGCCAGGAGATTCAGACGGGGCGGCCGGCGTCGCGTCAGACGGCGCTGGACGAGTGGCTCGACGGAAATAGTCGAGGCCCGACAGCACCGTGATCGCCACCATTAGGTAGACCAGCAGCGACACCCACAGGGGCGAGCCCTGCACCGCGATGACTGCGAGGATCGCGGCGATCTGCACACAGGTCTTAATCTTGCCGAACATTGATGCGCCCATCGCCACGCCCGACTGGGTGGCGTTCATGCGCAGCATCGTTACCGCCAGCTCGCGCGCGATGATGACCATCGCGACCCACCCTTCCAAGCGGTGGAGCGACACGAGCGACAGCAGTGCTCCGACGATCAAGAGCTTGTCGGCGAGCGGGTCCATCAGCTTGCCGAACGTCGTGATCGAGTCGCGCGCGCGCGCCAAGTAGCCATCGATGAAGTCGGTAAGCGAGGCGAGCGCGAACACGACCGCTGCCAGCACGTCGCCCGAAGGCGTGTTTCCGAGCAGCGCGACGACAACTACTGGCACCAGCATGATGCGCAGAACCGTCAGCACGTTTGGGAGGTTCAGGGGAAACATCTGGGTCAGACCCATTATGTCCGGCTCGGCCCGCTAGGGTGGTGCTCGATGCCACTGGTACCGATGGTCATAGAGCGCACCGCCCGCGGCGAGCGCGAGTTCGACATCTTCTCGCGACTACTCAACGAGCGGATCATCTTTCTCGGCACCCCGATCGAAGATCAGGTGGCCAACCTCGTGGTTGCGCAGCTCCTGCATCTGGAGTCTCAGGATCCTGAAAAGGACATATCGATCTACATCAACTCGCCAGGCGGCAGCGTCTACTCGGGTCTTGCGATTTACGACACGATGCGCTTCGTCAAGCCAGACATCCACACGATGTGCGTCGGCGTGGCGATGTCGATGGGCTCGCTGCTGCTTGCGGGTGGCACGAAGGGTAAGCGCGCCGCGCTGCCCAACTCGCGCATCCTCATCCACCAACCCTCCGCGGGCTTCGAAGGCCAGTCCACCGACATCGAGATACATGCGCGCGAGATCCTCAACGTGCGCGAGCGTCTCGACGACATCTACGCCGAAAACACGGGCCTATCGAAGGAGCAGGTGCGCCGGGACATGGAGCGCGACCGCTTCTTTACAGCCGAGCAGGCGCTTGAGTACGGCCTGATCGACCGGGTGCTCGAGCCGCACTGAGGCCCCGACCGGCCGCGGGTGGCACTGGGTGCTCCGTATGACGGGTGCCCCATAGGGCGGGTTTCTCCGCGTGTGCCACAGTGAGGGCGTACGCGTTGGGAAGGTTTCAGGCGATCGTGTGCTCGATCGCGCCTAGCCGCTCGATCTCGATACGAACGACATCGCCGGAGGCGAGAAAGCGTGGCGGGTCCAGTCCCATACCGACGCCGCTTGGAGTGCCGGTGAGGATCAGATCGCCGGGCGAGAGCGTGCAGGCTTCCGCAATGAACCGCACAAGCTCGGGGATCTTGAAGATCAGGTTCGATGTCGAGGAATCCTGGCGTAGCTCACCGCCCACCCAGGTGCGCAGCCACAGGGAATGGGGGTCGGGTATCTCATCGGCGGTGGTGATCCACGGGCCGTACGGACAGAACCCGTCGGCGCCCTTCGCCCGTGTCCACTGGGACTCGCGCCCCTGCAGGTCGCGCGCGGTGAGATCGTCGGCCACTGAGTAGCCGGCCACCTGCCCCGCCGCGCCCATCACGACCGCCAGCTCGCCCTCGTAGTCGAGGCGTTTGACGACCGGTGGGCAGCGCACCGACGCCCCCGGGGCGACAACGGAGGCCGGGAGCTTCGTGAACACGAGAGGAGCCTCGGGTGCGGTGCCACCGGTCTCGGCGATGTGGTCGGCGTAATTGAGCCCGATCCCGAAGATCGCACGCGGCTCGGGGACGGGAGCCAGCAGCATGACCTCGGCAAGCGCGAAGGCCGGCCCGTCAGCCGCGGGGGTGTCGGGGTAGCGCAGGCGGTCGAGCACCGTGAAGCGCTCGTCGGCGTACGCCACCACCTGCTCGCCGCGTACCTCTCCCGCGCGCGCGTTGGCGCTGCCGGGTGCGATGAACGTGGCGAGGCGCATCGGCCGCGAAGCCTAGCGGGAGGAGCCGCATTCCATCGAGCTGGCGACCCAGCCTCTGCCCACACTATTGTCGGCAAGCGATATGAGCCGCGTTACCTCCACCGAGCGCGCCGCACTCTTGGCGATAGCCATCTTGACGGTGATCGCTGGCGCGGCCAACTATGGACAATGGGCCGTGGTGCCTCGCTTCGCGGTCGCAACACTGGCACTCGCCGGGCTGGCTTGGGTCGTGTCGTTTGCCACCGAGCAGCTGGGCGAGCGTTTCGGCCCGGCGGTGACCGGGATGATGCAGTCCACGCTCGGCAACCTGCCGGAGCTGTTCGTGGTCGTCTTCGCGCTCCAGAAGGGCGAGCTGGTGGTCGCGCAGACGGCGATCGTCGGCTCGATCTTCGCCAACGCGATGCTGGTGCTGGGACTCGTGATCGTGGTGGGCGCACTGCGTGCCCCCGACGGAGTGATGCGCTTCTCCCACCGCCTGCCGCGCGACACCGCGACGCTGTTGCTGGTGACGGTCTTCATCATCGTGCTGCTCGGCCTCTCGCTCGCCTCGCACGATCCCGCCAGCCATCACGTGGACGTGATCTCTGCGGTGGGAGCCGTGAGCCTGCTCGTCGTGTATCTCGCCTGGGTCGTGCCCTACCTGCGTGCCGACAAGCTGCCCGGGGCGGTGGATGAGACGCCCGAGCCCGAGCGTGCCGGGCCGCGACTGTCGCTGCGCCTTACGCTCGTGCTGCTCTTCGTCGCGGGCGTGACCTCGGCGTTCGTCTCGGATTGGTTCGTTAACGGTCTGGAGCCGGCGATCGTGCAGCTGAAAATATCTCAGGCGTTTGCTGGCCTTGTGATCGTGGCTATCGCCGGCAACGCGGTCGAGAACACCGCGGGACTCGTGCTGGCCTGGAAGGGCCGCTCCGATCTCGCGATCTCCGTCGTCAAGAACTCCGTCGCGCAGATCGCCGCGTTCCTGTTCCCGCTGTTGGTGCTGATCTCGTTCCTGCTCGCCACCACGCTGACGTTCGCGCTCGCGCCCGTCTACATCGGCGCACTGCTCGTCATGGCGCTCGCGATGTGGCAGGTCACCGCCGACGGCGAAGCCGCCGCCTTCGAGGGTTGGGCGCTCGTCGCGCTGTACGTGATCCTGGCAACACTCACGCTCTACGAGTAGCGCTCAGCCTTTCAACAGCCCGCCCACGAGCGCACCCGCCACCCCGCCGGTGGCCGCCGCCGCGCCGGCGTTGTTGCTCTCGACACCCTCCTGCGGCGAGATGAACATCGTTTGAATCGCGAGCCGGCCGGGCCCGGTAAAGCGGTTCCAGGTCAGCTTGCCGCCGCCACCGAAGATGCCGGACTTCAGCCCCATTGTGACCGCCTCGAGCCTCACCGTGGGGTCCTTGTAGAGCCATGCGCCCGGCTCCACGTCGAGCTGCTCGCCCTCGTCGAGCGTCACGACAAACACGTTGCCGTGACCGTGCAGCCAAACCAGCGCATCGCCGTTCGTGGCACGAAACTTGTCCATGAAGAAGCCTGAGCCGCCCAGCAGCATGCTCTGTACGCCCTGGATGCGCTCGAAGCTGTAGTCGAGGTTGTCGGTTGCGGCCACAAACTGGTGCTCGCGCACGTCCAGGCCTTCGCCCTGGCGCAGGTGCAGCGGCACGCACTGCCCCGGCGAGTCGCGCGAAAACGCGATTCTTCCGGCTCCGGCGGTGCGAGTCACGAAGAATTCGAGTCCCGCGATCTTGCGCTTCACGCCTCCGGGCAGCTTCTTCAGCTCGATGTTGACCTCCGTCTGCTTCCACAGCAGCACGTGATGCTCGAACATCACGCTCGCGCTGCCCACCTCGACCTGAAGCTCGGGAACCAGCGCTCCGCGTATGTGGTAGGTCACGCCCGCAAACGTCTCGTCGCAAACGGTTGCCTGTATCGGCTCCGGCAAGTGCATGGTGGTTGTCTCCTTCTCGGGGATCGAGTCTCGGGGTCGTCTGGTCGTTGTGGTCGCCAGCGGCCCTACCACGCTTATCGGCACCGCCCTGCGGCACGTGAGTCGCCCCCTCGATCCAGCATGAGCGCTGTTGTGGTCGGCGAGTTCACGAACGCTCGCACCCGCTGGCGAGCGTCCCGAGTGTTCGCCAGCGCTCTCCCCGTCGCGCCGAACGCGCGGCCGCGCTAGACTTTGCCCCACCTCGCGCCTGGGTGGGGTTTTCTTGTCCTGGGCGCCGCCAACAACCACGCAGGGAACCGATTATGGCTCGCGGAGACGTACGGATCGCTATCACCCTCGCCTGCGAGGAGTGCAAGCATCGCAATTACCAAACAAACAAGAGCAAGCGCAACAACCCCGACCGGGTGTCGTTGCGCAAGTACTGTCGCTGGTGTCGCCGCCACACCAGTCACCGGGAGACTCGCTAGCGCGGGAGCGCAGCTGTGGCTCGTGACCGCAAGCGCACAAGGCAACGCCGCTCCAGGCCCATCCGCGAGGGTGCGCGCACCCCATCCGCAAATGGGCCGGTGCGCGCCGATCTTCCGGGTGCGCTTTCCCACGCCGGTGACGTCGACGAGTTCGACGCGGCGCTCATCCGTGGCGCCGGCGGGGTGCCGGTCGAGGAGCAGCTCGAGTCCGAGCAGCCGCTGGTCGAGCCGCAGAGCAACGGTGAGGGCCCGCACGAGGCCGAGCCGGCCGAGCTGGTTCCCGCCGCTGGTGGTGGCGGTAGGCGTGGTCGCGGACGCAGCTCCGCCGAGGACGCTTTTGGAGAGGGTGCCGCTTCGGAGGGCGCCGCACCTGAGGCCGCTCCCGCTCGCAAGCCCAAGCAGTCGCTTCCCGTTCGCGCGGTTGCGTTCCTGCGGGCCAGCTGGGCCGAGCTTCAACGAGTACAGTGGCCCGATCGTCGCCAGGTCACGCAGGCCACAGCGGTCGTGCTCGGCTTCGTGGCAGTCGCCGGCGCATATCTCGGCGTCGCCGACTGGGTGGCGCAGAAGATCATCAACTTTATTCTCTAGGCGGACGTTGCTCAGCAGGTAGCGTCCGCGCTCGCGTCTCTCGTATTGCCCTGTCTTATCCATCACTTCAAGCTGTCAGGAAGCTGAATGTTTCGTTGGTATGTAGTCAACACCTACTCCGGTCACGAGAACAAGGTCAAGCACAATCTCGAGCACCGCGTCGTGTCCTTGGGCCAGCAGCGCGCCGTGCGCACGGTCGTCGTTCCCACCGAGTCGGTCTCGGAGATGAAGGACAACCAGAAGATCACCGTCGAGAAGCGCACGATGCCGGGCTATGTGCTCGTCAACATGGAGCTGAACGAGGATTCCTGGGGCGTCGTGAAGGGCACGCCCGGGGTGACCGGCTTCGTCGGCTCCTCTCAGGAGCCGGTGCCGCTCACCCAGGTGGAGGTGGATCGACTGCTGCACAAGGAGGTTGCCACCGCGCCACGCACCCGTGCCCAGTTCACGATCGGCGAGACCGTCAAGGTGGTCAGCGGGCCTCTGTCAGACTTCTCTGGAGAGATCTCGGAGATCAATGACGACGCCGCCAAGCTCAAGGTCCTGGTATCAATCTTTGGTCGCGAGACACCTGTAGAGGTGGGCTTCGACCAAGTCAAGAAGCTCTAGGCGCGGGATATATATGGCCAAGAAGGTACTCACAACGATCAAGCTGCAAGCACGCGGCGGGCAGGCGAGCCCGGCTCCGCCGGTTGGCCCTGCCCTGGGCCAGCACGGCATCAACATTATGGAGTTCTGCAAGGCGTTCAACGCGCAGACGCTCGCGGAGACCGGCACGATCATCCCGGTCGTTATCACGGTCTACGAGGATCGCTCGTTCACGTTCGTAACCAAGACCCCGCCGGCCGCTGTTCTGATCAAGCAGGCACTCAAACTGGAGAAGGGCTCGGGCGAGCCCAACCGCAACAAGGTCGGCAAGATCACCGACGCGCAGCTGCGCGAGATCGCCGAGCGCAAGCTTCAGGATCTCAACGCTCACGACGTCGATCAGGCGGTCAAGATCATTGCGGGAACCGCACGGTCGATGGGTGTGGAGGTTGCGTCATGAGCGCCCATGGACGTCGCCACCGGGATGGCCTTGAGAAGGTCGACCGCGACCGCGAGCACGAGCCCGCTGAGGCGGTTGCGCTGGTCAAGAGCCTCGCCAACGCGAAGTTCGACGAGTCGATCGAGATTCACGTGCGCACCGGCCTGAACGTGCGCCACGCCGACGAGCAGCTGCGCGGAACCATCGCGCTCCCCAACGGGCTCGGCAAGGACGTCAAGGTCGCTGTGTTCGCGCAGGGCGACAAGGCCCGCGAAGCGCAGGAGGCAGGCGCCGATGTAGTCGGGGCCGAGGACTTGGCCAAGCGCATCGAGGAGGACGGCTTCGACGATTTTGACGTCGCGATCGCCACTCCGGACCTGATGTCGGTGGTCGGGCGTCTCGGCCGTGTCCTCGGACCGTCTGGCAAGATGCCCAACCCGAAGGTCGGCACCGTGACGATGGACGTCGTCAAAGCGGTCGAAGACTCCAAGTCCGGCAAGATCGAGTACCGCACCGACCGCACCGCAATCGTGCACCTCGTGATTGGCAAGGCCAGCTTTGACGAGCAGCGCCTGCTCGAGAACTATGCCGCGGTCATCGAAGAGCTCGTGCGCGCCAAGCCCTCGGCGGCGAAGGGCCGCTACCTGCGCACGGTGACGATGACCTCCACCATGGGGCCGGGCGTCAAAATAGACCCCAGCCGCACCCGCGACATCATCGGAGAGCCGGCCGCCGCCTGATTTAATCGACAGCTCACCGCCCAAGACCCCCGGCGCCGCCGGCCGATCTCGGATCGGCGGAGAAGACCGGGACAGGTGGAGCATTGAGACGGTTCATCCGCTCTTGACGCCCGCCTGTGTGCGGGTGTTGCGCGTCTTACGAGAGCAAGGAACCACATGAACCGAGAGCAAAAGGCAGCGACCATAGAGGCGCTGGCCGAGGAGATAAATAGCTCTGAGGCCGTTTTCGCCGTGGACTACCGCGGCATTTCCGTGCCGCAGGCGGCCGAGCTGCGCACCGCGCTGCGCGACGCCGACGCGAGCTTCCGCGTCGTCAAGAACTCGCTCACCGAACGCGCCGCCGATCAGGTTGGGGCCGAGTCGCTCAAGACGCTACTGACGGGACCGACGGCACTCACGTTCGTCCGTGGCGACGCCGCGCTTGCCGCGAAGGCGATCGCGGATCTGGGGCGAGCCACACAATTGGTGCCGTTCAAGGGCGGGCTGATGAACGGCGAGGTGCTCGACGCCGAACAGATCCGCTCGATATCGCGCCTGCCCTCCCGCGAAGTGCTCTACGGGCAGCTCGTCGGCATCGTGGCTTCCCCGATCTCCGGTCTGGTGCGCACGCTGAACGCACTCATCGGCGGTCTCGCGGTTGCGCTCGGCCAGGTGCAGGAGAAGAAGGCATCGGGCGAGATCCCCGCGGGTGAGTCGCCGGCCCCGGCGGCAGAGCCTGCTGCCGATGGGCCTGCTGCTGAGGAGTCACCGGCTGAGGAGCCCGCCGCAGATGAGTCTGCTGCGTCGGAGCCCGCCGGAGAGGCTCCCGCCGAGGACGCTCCGGCGACTGAAACGCCTGCCGAGGACACGACCGCCGAGCCCGTATCCGTCGAGGAGGCGCCCACGGAGGTTCCCGCCACGGACGAGCAGCCCGAGGCCGAGGAGGCACCTGTCGAGGAGGCCTCGACTGTAGACCAAGCTGAGTCGGCATCTGAGCCGACACAAGACGACAACAACACGGACGCATCGGCGCCGGACGCCCCGACGGGCACAAGCGAGACCGAGAGCGCCGAAGCGACCAAGGAGGACTGACAGATGGCAACAAGCACACAGGAGTGGATAGAGGAGCTGAAGGGCATCTCGGTGCTCGAACTCGCTGAGCGCATCAAGGCGCTGGAGGAGGAGTTCGGGGTTTCTGCCGCAGCGGTGGCAGCGCCCGTCGCGGCAGCCGCCGGCGGTGGCGGTGGCGGCGACGCGGCCGAGGACGAGGGCCCCACCACAGTTGATGTGATCCTGGCGGCGGCGGGCGACAAGAAGATCCAGGTGATCAAGGTCGTGCGCGCCGCGACCGGTCT
>DATNKN010000063.1:0-6446 GCA_035603375.1 Solirubrobacteraceae bacterium | reverse complement strand
TGATGCTGCAACGCGACACGCCCGAGGATTATGTGATTGCCACGGGGGAGGCGCACTCGGTGCGGGAGTGCTGCGAAGTCGCGTTCGATGAGGCAGGGCTCGGCGACTTTGAGCAGTACGTGACGATCGATCCCGCGTTCGTCAGGCCCGCCGAGGTGGACCACCTGATCGGCAGTCCCGCGAAGGCGGAGCGCGACCTCGGCTGGAAGCCGCAGACCACCTTCGAGGAGCTGATCCGGCTGATGACGCGCGCCGACATCGAGCTGCTGGGCAACTGAATCCGGTCGATGAGATGACCGCGTCATCGCGATCGCAGTCACACCGCCAATCGCGATGACGAGCGTGACCGTCCCTCTGTTCGACACCTCCTCCGTGCTTGAGCCGTTGCGGGAGGAATTGCGGGCGGCAGTCACGCGGGTGCTCGACTTGGGGCGATTCATCCTCGGGCCGGAGGTTGAGGCGTTTGAGCAGGAGTTCGCCGCCTACTGCGGCGCGCGCCACGCGGTGGGCGTCGCCAACGGCACCGACGCGCTGACGATCGCGTTGCGCGCCATGGGCGTGGGGCCCGGCGATGAGGTGCTCGTGCCGTCGTTTACGTTCTACGCCTCGGCCGAGGCGATCCCCCCGACGGGCGCGACGCCGGTGTTCTGCGACGTGGACCCGCAAACGTTCTGTATCAACGCGGAAACCGTGGCCGAGGCGATCACTCCGCACACGAAGGCCGTGATCGCCGTGCACCTGTTCGGCAACGTCGCGCCGGTCGCGGAGATCGAAGCGCTCGGCGTACCCGTCCTGGAGGACGCCGCCCAGGCCGCCGGCTCGACTGTAGTCCAGGGCCATCCGGGCACGCACGCCCATGTCCGTACGCACCTTCGTCCGGGCGCGCTCGGCAAGGCCGCCACGTTCTCCTTCTTCCCATCGAAGAATCTTGGCTGCTTCGGCGACGGCGGCATAATCGTCACCAACGACGCGAGTGTCGCCAAGCAGGCGCGCGTGCTGCGCTTCCACGGCTCCCGCGACAAGGTCAGCTACGAGCTGATCGGCTACAACTCGCGCCTTGACGAGCTGCAGGCGGCGATCCTGCGCGTGCAGCTCCCACACCTCGACAGCTGGTCCGACGGGCGTCGTGCGGGCGCCGCGCACTACTCCGAGCTGGGCCTAGGGGAGCTCGTCAAGCTCCCGCGTCCCACAGTCGGCTCCGCTCCCGCGTGGCATCTGTATGTGATCCGCCACCCCAACGCCGACGCTCTCGCGGCGGCGCTCGGCGAGGCGGGCATCGGCTGTCGCCCCTACTACCGCACGCCCGTGCACGCGCAGCCCTCGATGCGCGCGTGGGGGCAGGGACTCACCCTGCCCGGCACCGAGGAGGCTGCCCGCACACACCTCGCGATCCCGATCAGCCCGGTGCTCTCACGCGAGCAGGCCGAGCGGGTCGTGGACGCCGTGCGCGACGCGCTCTGATCGCGCCGCGCGATCGCTCGCGCGCGAACAGGTGAATCCTTTTCACGCACGCACGCCTCTTATCTGCGTATCCATGTTCCGCACGACAGGAGGTTTCCGATGATTTCAGCAGTCCATCCACGTAGGACATGCTCGTACCTGGTGGCCGTGCTCGCGCTCGCGCTCTTGGGCTTTTCGAGCACCGCCGCCGCTACGCCAACCGTCTCGTTCACGGCGAAAATCGTGCCAATCCCGGGCTTTCCCGGCACCGGCGTCCTCGGCGCCGGCGCGATGATCGAAGGTCAGGGCACGATCTCCGGAGACGAATACGCAGGCGGCTCCCCACCGCCGCTGACGCAGATCAAGGTCTTCGTGCCCAAGGGTCTGACGCTTCACTCACAGGGTTTCCCCGAGTGCTCCAGCGCGATCCTCGAAAGCCACGAAGTGCAGAAGTGCCCGAAGGGCTCCAAGGCAGGCGGGGTGGGATCAGCCACCGGAGTCGTGAGCTTCGGGAGCGACCGCGTGAACGAGACCGTGTCGTTGCAGCCGTACTTCGATCAGAGCGGTGAACTGGCGTTCTTCGTCGAAGGCAAAACGCCCGCCTCGATCGAATTCCTCGTCGCGGCACACACCGTCGCTTCTTCCGTCCCATCATTCAGCAAGGAAATGATCTTCGAAGTGCCGCTGATCGAAACTGTGCCGGAAGCACCCGACGCGTCAGCCGAGCACGGCTCGATCAGCGTCGGCGCCGCCTACAAGCAGGGAGGCAAGACGATCTCCTACATAACCCTTCCAAAGCAGTGTCCAAAGGGCGGGTTCCCGGGTAAGGCACAGCTGAGCTTCCTCGGAGGAGCGGTCGTGGAAGTCTATTGCGATTTGCCATGTCCCAAACGCTAGTCGCGCGCAGAGCCCGCTCTCGTGACTGACGCCTGTACCCAGCCGTGGCCGACTGCGCAGATCATCAGCGCGGCCCAGCGTGGCGATCGCCGTGCGATCGCCACGCTGCTCGACGGCTCGCACGCACACGTGCGGCGCTTCGCCCGCACGCTCTGCTCGACGCCCGAGGACGCCGAGGAGGCCACGCAAGAGGCGCTGATCGTGCTGTACAGGAAGATCGGCACACTGCGCACGGCGGCCGCGCTTGCGTCGTGGATGTTCCAGATCGTCCGCCACGAGTGCATCCGCCGCACCCGACTCTCGCTGCACAGATCGCTGCCGGCCGAGCGCATCGAACCGTCAGCCGAAGACGCCGCCCTGGCCCACATGGAGATGCAGCGGATCGTCGATTGCGTCGCGCGCCTGCCGACCGACCAGCGCGCGGTGCTGGTGCTGCGCGATATCCACGGGCTCTCTGGCGCGGCGACGGCGCAGGCGCTTGGTCTCAGCCGCGCGGCGATGAAGTCGCGCCTGCACCGGGGGCGCACGACACTGCACTCGTGGCTGGAGACGACAGCTGGGGTCAGCGGCGACGGAGCATCGAGCGATGACTGATCTCGCTCGATGCTCCGTCGCCACCGTCTCGGCGATCCGGGCTAGCGCCAGCGCTCGAGCAGATCCTCGTCGCCGACTTCGCGAACGACGCGCGCGGGGACTCCCATTGCGATCGCGCGCGGCGGCACGTCACGGGTGACGACCGCGCCCGCGGCCACGAATGCCTCCTCACCGATCTCCACGCCCGGGGTCAGCACCGCGCCACCGCCCACGCGGCATGCGCGCCGCAGCGTCGCACCGCGCAACAGCGTCTCAGACCTGTGGCGCGACATCGTGTCGTCGTTGGTCGTGACCACGCCCGGACCCACGAACACGTCGTCCTCGACCACCGTGAACGCGGTCAGATACACGTTCGTCTGGACCTTCACGCGTGCGCCGACGACCACGTCGTTGTCGACCACGCTGCCACGGCCGATCACCGATCGCGGGCCAATGCTCGAACGCTCGCGCACATAGCACTGGTCGCCGAGGATCGCGCCGTCGCCGATGTTTGCGCCGGCGAACACGATTGCGCCCGTGCACACCGTTACCCCCTCGCCCAGCTCCAGTGCGCCCGCCTCGCCTTTTGCCGAGGAGCCGCGGGCGAGGCGTGGGCGCTTGCCGAGCACCGCACCGTCCTCGATCGTGCAGCCGTCGCCGATGATCGTCCCTGCGTGCACCACCACGTGCGCACCGAAGACGACGTTCTCGCCGACCCGCACGTGCTCGCCGAGGACGAGCCCGGGGGCTTGGGCATCTGCGCTCATCGCGCCATTCCCAGCCACGGGTACGACCCATCCCCCCCCAAAAAAAGCCCTTCGCGAACACGCGAAGCGGCCGGTGTCACAGCAGCACCACGTTCCCCACGCCGCTGCCCCGCGTGATGCCGCGCAGATCCACGACGATCGGGGCGTGCTCGGCAATCAGCTGGTGGTCCACGCTCGGGTGCGCCGTCACGATCAGCGCGAGGTCGGCACCCTCGAGCGCCTGCTCGACGCTGACGCTCTCGAGCGCCAGTGCGGGTAGCGCCGGCACGTGCGGGTCGTGGTAGCAAAGCTCCGCGCCCAACTCGTGTAGCAGCTCCAAGATCTTCAGTGCCGGCGACTCGCGCACGTCGCCCACTCCAGGCTTGTAGCTCACGCCGAACACCGCTATCCGTGAGCCCTTCACAGCGCGGCCCGCATCGTTGAGCGCACGCTGCAGCTTTGCCACACAGTGATAGGGCATTTGCTGATTAACCTGTCCCGCCAGCTCGATGAACTCAGTGCTCATGTCGAACTCGCGCGCACGCCAGCTGAGATAGAACGGGTCCACCGGCAGGCAGTGCCCACCCATGCCCGGACCGGGATCGAAGCGCATGAACCCGTACGGCTTGCTCGCCGCGGCATCCACGACCTCCCAGATGTCGATCCCCATGCGGTCGGTCAGCATCGCCAGTTCGTTTACCAAGGCGATATTCACCGAGCGGAAAATATTCTCCAACAGCTTCGTCAGCTCCGCCGCCTCCGGACTCGACACGCGCACGATCCGATCGCACACGAGTCCATACAGAGCCTGCGCGCGATCCGCGCACTCCGGCGTGAGCCCGCCCAGCACCTTCGGCGTGGTGCGCAACGTGAAATCAGTGCGGCCCGGGTCCACGCGCTCCGGCGAGAACGCCAGGTGAAAGTCGCGCCCCGCCACGAGCCTCGACTCTTCGAGTAGCGGCGCCACCCGCTCACGCGTGGTGCCCGGATAGGTGGTGGACTCCAGCACCACCAGCTGCCCAGCCTTCAGCACACCCGCAAGCGCACGCGTACTGTCCACCAGCGGACCCAGGTCCGGCTCGCGATTGGGGGTCAGTGGCGTCGGCACACACACCAACACCGCCTCCACCCGCGCCAAGTCCTCATAGGCGCCGGTCGCGGCTATCCGCTGCGCCACCGCGGCCAGACGCTCGGATGGAATGTCCTCGATATAAGAGCGGCCGGCCTGTATCGCCTCGACCTTGCGAGCGTCCACGTCGAGCGCGACCACGTCGCAGCCCTCCTCCGCAAACGCCACCGCGAGCGGCAAGCCGACATAGCCGAGACCGATGATGCCGATGGTCGTCATCTGCCCAGCAGTCTAAGAATCTGCCCTGAGGCGCGCAGTCCGCTCGACGCTAGGCAACCTTCTCGACGCACGATGGGGTTAAGCAAACCATATGGTCAACTTGAGTCGATATGGACTGAGATAGATGGATCTTTTGGGCCGAGGCCCCACGCGAGCCGAATTCGAACGCTTCGTGGCGAGCCATGGCGAGCGTCTGCTGCGAACTGGCTACCTGATCACATGGGACCTTGCCGAGGCCGAGGATCTCGTGCAGGAATGCCTGCTGCGCGTCGCGCGTCGCTGGCCGCGCGTGCGAACGATGTCCCGGCCGGAAGCGTATGCGCGGCGCATTCTGGTCAACCTGGCACTGGACGGAGCCAAGCTGCGCACTCGGCTCAAATCCGAGCTTGAGGAACAGCGGGGCCCGTCGCTCGAATCGCCGCTGCAGGCGCGATCGCTCGACGGCCTGGCCGAGCTGGATGACCGCAGCGAGCTGTTCGACGCGCTCGGGCAGTTGCCACAGCGCCAGCGGCTAGTGCTGGTGCTGCGCTACTTCGCGGACCTCTCGGAGGCCCAGACGGCCGAAGCGCTCGACTGCTCGCTCGGGACCGTCAAGAGCACGACCTCACGCGGACTTGCCCGCCTGCGAGAAGCAATGGCGCAGGCAACCACCGGCTACGACACCGATCGCCCTCCCCCCGACGAGGACGCTCAAGCACTTTCCCCAACGCACCTCACCCGGACAAGGAGAAGCACCCATGATTGAGCAACTCGAGTCAGAGCTACGAGAGGCATTCGCCCAGCGTGCCGAGGGTATGCCCGCGGATGCCTTCGCGCGACTGCGCCACACCGACTACCACCCCCGATCGCCGATTCAGCGCAAGGCAATGGCCCTCGGGGGCGCCGCCGCCGCTGCCGGTGTCGCCGGGATCGCCGTCTCGCTGATCGGATTCGGAGCCGGCACTCCGCGAGCCTTCGCGGGCTGGACGCCATCGCCAACAGCGCCGGCAAGTGGTCAGACGACCACAGCAGAAGCGACCTGCAAGGCACACATGGCAACTCCCGCCGAGGTCGAACGCGCCCGCCAGCAGGCGAGCGGGCGACGCTCCACACCCGGCGAATGGCCCACGAGTAGCGGAGAATGGCGGACTGTCCTTACCGACACACGCGGGCCGTACACGATCGTGCTGCTCGCGAACACGGGCGGTTCCGCCAGGTGCTTGACCGGGCCCGGATTCCCCAGCCCCGCTATCGGCGTGGGTGAGCGGTCCGCCGCGAGCCCGCTGCCAGCCATCCCCACAGGTCAGATCGGCGAACCCTCCTACGGATTCTCGCGAGCAACCGACGAACAGGCCTACATGGAGACCTCGGGCCGAGTCGGCTCCGGCGTGAGCGCCGTGACGTTCGTGCTCAGCGACGGCTCACACGTGGCCGCGAGCGTCGAAAATGGCTGGGTCCTGGCC
>DATNKN010000025.1:0-4194 GCA_035603375.1 Solirubrobacteraceae bacterium | reverse complement strand
GTGGATGGTCACGGTCGGTGCCGATACGCCGCCGGCGTTCACGTGTCCTTCTGTCAGCCGGTGCGAGCCCTTCGATACCTCCACGGTTACCCCCGGGGCGAAGAAGACGCCTTCCATCCCAATCCTGACCGCCGAGACGCCTTGGGGAATCGTCCCGGAAGGCTGGCAGCTGGTGAGCTTGCCCTTGTTGGTGAGTTCGATGTAGTCGGTGCCAGGAACCCTGTTCGACCCGACCACCGTGAGCGGCGAATGAGCCAGTACTGCGACTATCGCGATGCCCGTCAGGGTTAGTCCAACCGCCAGGGCCACGACCACGCTCCGTCTCACACCCACCACGTTCCCCGAGTCCTGATAGTAGAGATGATCTTGAACATTAGTAGATGGGTATTGGGCGCGCAGGGACGCCCGGTTGAGTGTCGGCCACCCGGGCGTTCCGTCGTGCGCTCACGAGTTGGTTGTCGTGCCTCTCTATCGCGGACACGGGCGCTTGTCAAGATTGACGTTGTTCGCACGGTTGCGGCGATGTGATGGTCATTACCTGTGACACTGAGACAGTCCAGTCACAGTGTCTGTTTTGCGGGCATATTCGGTTCTTCCAACCCATGTCGGATACGGACCGTGGCACTGGAAAGCGCTTTGGATCTCACGCGCGAGTGTCTCCGACTCCCCGCGCTTCGCGCCTGCCCGACGGTGCGCGCGGACTCCAGTGGCAGGGATCGCCCGCGCCCCGCTCGCGGCACCGTGCCGGAAGGCACCGACGGTAGCCCATACACTGCGAGCCGATATGTCCCGCTTCCACGAGCCCCAGCATCCCGACTTCGCGCGGATGAACACCTCGCTCGGCTTCGACCGGCGCCTGTGGCCACAGGACATCGCCGGCTCGCGCGCGCACGCGAGAATGCTGGCCGCGCGGGGCATCGTCTCCGAAGGGGATCTGGACGCGCTGCTGGAGGGCCTTGAGCAGGTGCGCCGGGAGCTCGAGGAGGCGCGCTTCGAATTTGTCGACGGCGACGAAGACATCCACATGGCGATCGAGCGACGCCTGATCGAGATCGCCGGGCCCGTCGGCGGCAAGCTGCACACCGCGCGCTCGCGCAACGATCAGGTCGCGACCGATCTCTCTCTATATACACGCGAGCGGGCGCGCGTGGCCGGAGAACTGCTCATGGGCTTGATGGAGGTGCTGCTGGAGCGAGCCGAGCAGCACCTGGACTGGCCGCTGCCCGGCTACACCCACCTGCAACGCGCCCAGCCTGTGTATCTCAGCCACCACCTGCTCGCCTACTTCTGGATGCTCGCGCGCGACCGCGAACGGTTCGCGTTCGCCGAGCGCCAATGCGGACGGCTGCCGCTTGGCGCGGGCGCGCTGGCCGGGGTCAACTTCGACACCGACCGCGAGATGGTGGCGCGCGAGCTGGGCTTCGCGGAGCCCGCGCCCAACTCGATCGACGCGGTGTCCAATCGCGACTTCGCGCTTGACTACCTGGGAGCCGCCGCGACCTGCGCTACACACCTCTCCCGGCTCGGGGCCGAGCTTGTGCTGTGGTCGAGCGCTGAGTTTGGCTTCTGCGAGCTGCCCGACGCGTGGAGTTCAGGCTCCTCGATCATGCCCCAGAAGAAGAACCCGGACGCGGCCGAGCTATTGCGCGCGAAGGCTCCCCGCGTCGTCTCGCACCTGAGCGGGCTACATGGCGTAATGCACGCGCTGCCCCTGACCTACAACAAGGACCTGCAGGAGGACAAGGAGCACCTGTTCGACGCCGCCGACACGATCGAGCTGGCGCTCGCCGCCGCGCGCGGGATGATCGCCGGCGTCAGCTTCGACCGAGAGCGGCTCGCGGCCGCGGCTGGGGACGAGATGATTGCCGCGACCGACGTGGCCGACCTGCTCGTGCGGCGCGGGATGCCATTCCGCGAAGCGCACGGGGTCGTTGCGGCGCTCGTGCGCACAGCCGTGGACAGCTCACGCGAGCTTTCTGAGTTGACTCCGGCCGAGCTGGCTGCGCAGAGCGAGCTGCTCAGCGACGGCGAGGCCGCCGAGGAGTACTACAAGGTGCTTGCACGCGACTCGTGGCTCGAATCGAAGGTGTCGATGGGGGGGACGTCACTAGCGCGCGTGCGCGAGCAACTGGAGCTGGCGCGCGCGGCGCTCGCCGATGAGGCTCACGGCTGACTTCTACGCGCGGCCTGTGCTCGAGGTTGCGCGCGAGCTGATCGGCTGTGTGGTCGAACACCACGGAGTGTCCGGGAGGATCGTCGAGACCGAGGCATACCACGAGAGCGAGCCAGCCTGCCACGCGTTCGTCGGCGTCACGCCGCGCACGCGCACGCTGTTTGGCGATCCCGGGCTTGCATATGTGTATCGCTCATACGGCATTCATGCGCTGCTGAACGCCGTGTGTGAGCCCGCGGGCGTCGGGGCCGCTGTGCTGATCCGGGCGCTTGAGCCGCTCAGCGGGATCGAGCTGATGCGCTCGCGTCGCGGCGGTGTGCGCGACCTGGATCTCTGCTCCGGGCCCGGCAAGCTCACGCAGGCACTGGGGGTGGAGCTTTCAGAGAACGCCACCAGCCTGCTCGACGGTCCGGTTTCTATTCGTGCGGGCGACGGCGATCGCGCGATGCCCGTGGTCGCCGGCATGCGTATAGGTATAAGCAAGGCGGTGGAGTTGCCCTGGCGGTTTTGCGCTGCAGGTAGCCTGCACGTGTCGCGCCCACGGCCGGTCGTGGAGGCGGATACGCCTCTCGTGGTGTAGCGCGCGAGGGGTCAGCCACCCGGGCTCACGCCGCCAGTGGCGCCGGTGCCAGATTTGGAACTCGCCGGCGCTTCCGGTGTGGGCGCGGCGGGCGCCGGCGTTTGGGGAGCGGGCGTTTCCGGAGCGGGGGAAGCAGGTGCGCCGGCAGGGGTTTGTTCGGCATGGGGTGCCCCGCCCGTCGGTTCCTTGGCGCCGGTCCCGTTGGCATGTGTGGTGGGTTCCGCGCCCTGGGCTTCGCCGCTCCCGCCTGCGTGCTTGCTCGCGGCAGGTGGCGGAGCGGTGGCGCTTTCGCCGCTCGAGGTCGTTTCGAGCTGGGGATTCGTCGATCCGTGCTTGCTTTGCGCGGCGCTGCTCGTGCGCTGCGCTCGTTCCGCTTCGACCTGCATCGCGGACACCATGAAGTTGTGCCAGATCAGTGCGGGGAACGTGCCGCCGAGCACGGGACCCCCGTCGTAGTCAGTGGTCATCGGCACGAGGCTGTTCGGATAGCCGACCCACACCGCGACCGTGTACTTGTGGTCCCAGCCGACGAACCACGCGTCCCCATAGTTGGAGGTCGTACCGGTCTTCCCGGCCGCGAACTGGCCGAGCGCCGCGCCCCTGGCGGTGCCGTACTCGAGCACTGTCTCCAGCACCGAGGTCTCTGTGCTGGCCACTTCCGGCGGCAATACGCGCTTGAGGATTACCGCATTGCGGTCGTGATGGTGACCGTCGGAGAGCAACTGCCCACCGGAGCTGACTTCCTGGATGCCAACCGGTTGTAGTCCCGACACGAGCGAGCCGCTCACGCGATCGCCGCCGTGGGCGATCGTCTCATACGCGTGGGCCATGTCAAGCGGCGTTACGCCGACAGTCAACCCGCCGATCGTCATCGCGGGGTTGGTCGACAGCGGCGTCGTGATGCCCATCTCGTGGGCGAGGTCGGCGATGCGGGTCGTGCCGACCTTCAAGCCGACTTCGGCATAGATCGAATTATCGGAATAGGCGGTGGCGTTGGTCAGGCTGTTCTCCCCGGTGTAGGCGCCTTCGTCATTGTGCACCACGAACTTTTCGACACCGTGCGGTCCCCGTACGTAGAACACCTTTTCCTTGGAGGTCCACTCCGATTCGGGCGAGATGCCGTCCTCCAGGGCTGCGGCCAGGTCGAACGCCTTGAAGGAGGAGCCGGGTTGGCGCTCGCCCTCGGTGGCGAGATTGAACGGGGTTTCGTCGTAGTTGCGACCCCCCACCATCGCGCGCACCTCACCGGTTGAGTTTTCGATCGCGACCAGCGCCGCACTGGGGCCCGCCGGATAGGCAAGGTAGCCGCTGATCGCCTGTTCGGCCGAGCGCTGAAGTTCGAGGTCGAGCGTCGTCTCGATACGCAGCCCGCCATCGAACACACGCGGCGCGCCATACCGTTCGATCGCCTGCTGCTGGGCCCAGCTGGTGAAGTAGCCGA
>DATNKN010000042.1:0-18022 GCA_035603375.1 Solirubrobacteraceae bacterium | reverse complement strand
CCGCGGGCGCGGGCGGAGAAGCCTCGAGCGTCGTGGCGCGCGTGATCGCCGCCGCCGATGAAATCGCCACACGCCCTTACGTGTACGGTGGTGGACACGGCTCCTTCCAGTCAGTTGGCTATGACTGCTCGGGCTCTGTCTCCTACGCGCTGCACGGCGGTGGGCTGCTCAGCTCACCAGAGGACTCCACTGGCCTCGAGTCCTACGGCGAAGCCGGCCCGGGCCGCTACATCACGATCTACGCGAATGCCGAACACGCCTACATGACGATCGACGGGCGCCGCTACGACACCGTCGCGCTGCAGGAAGACGGCTCGCGCTGGTCGAACTCGCCCGGCGACGATGGCGGCGGTTTCGTGGAGCGCCACCCCGCCGGTCTGTAGCGGGCATCGGGGGTCGCCAGGCCCCCAAAAACGGTCTCGCGCCGAATTCCGTCCCAAGCGCGGCCTAGCTTGGTGTGCCTCACCTCGCAACCGCAAAGGGAGGCACAGATGCTCGCTCGGGCGCGCACGTTCTCAATCGAAGGATTCAAGGCACGAGCCGTCACCGTCGAGGTCGACATCAGGCCTGGCCTGCCGGCCTTCACAGTCGTCGGGCTCGCCGACGCAGCCGTTCGCGAGGCACGCGACCGTGTGCGCGCCGCTCTGCTCAACTCGGGGTACGAGTTCCCTGCCCGGCGGATAACGGCCAACCTCGCCCCCGCCGACATCCCGAAGGTCGGCCCGGGATTCGACCTGGCCCTCGCCTGCGCGGTGCTGGCCGCAAGCGGACAGATTCCCGGCGAGGCACTGGAAACCCACGCGCTGTTCGGTGAGCTCTCGCTCGATGGCGAGGTGCGCGCCAGCCATGGCACGCTCGCGGTCGCCGAGGCGACGATGAAGTCAGGCCTGCAAATGCTCGTGCTCGGGCCCACGCGAGCACGGGAGGCGAAGCTGATTGACGGGCTTCAGGTCGGCGTCGCCGAGCGCCTGGCAAGCGCGGCGCGCGTACTGTGCGGCGGCGAGCCCGACCCGCTGCCCGCACCAACCCCTCGGCGGGAGCGCAATGGAGCCGGGCACAATCTCGATCTAGGCGACGTGCGCGGCCAGCCGCTGGCCATCAGGGCGCTGACGATCGCCGCCGCGGGCGGCCACAACGCCCTGATGAACGGCCCACCCGGCACGGGCAAGACGATGCTCGCCCAACGGCTGCCATCGATCCTTCCCCCGCTAACCCGCTCTGAGGCGATCGAAGCGATGCGCATCCAGAGCGTAACTGGGCGTCTCGACAACGACCGACTGCCCACCGAGCGTCCGTTTCGCGCGCCGCACCATTCGATCACGACCGCCGGGCTGATCGGCGGCGCACGACGCGGCTGGGTAGGAGAGGTCGTGCTCGCGCACAACGGTGTGTTGTTTGTCGATGAGCTCTCGGAGTTCGCTCGCTCCACCCTCGAGGCATTGCGTCAGCCGCTGGAGGAGGGCCGGGTGGCGATCGTGCGCGCCCAACATTCCGCCATCTACCCGGCTCGCTTCATGTTGGTGGCAGCCACCAACCCCTGCCCGTGCGGGTATGCCGGCGAGCACGAGCGCTGCCGCTGCAGCGAAACAGCCATCGCTCGCCACCGCCGCCGTCTAAGTGGGCCACTGCTCGACCGCATGGACCTGCTCCTGAGCATGGAGCGTTCGAGTTCGGCGAGTCTCGCTGAGGCGCCAGTTACGACATCCGCGGCCACGCGCGAGCAGGTGATCGCCGCACGCGCACTGCAGGCGACAAGGCTCGTAGAGGATCGAGTACTCGTCAACGCGCAAATGGACGCGCGCATGTTGCGCAAGCACATCTCGCTGGACCGGGCCTGTGAGCGGTTGCTGGCGGAGGCACAGGAACAGGGGATGCTCAGCGCACGGGGCGCCCACCGAGCGCTGCGCGTGGCGCGCACCGTGGCCGACCTCGCCGGTAGTCCCAAGATGAGGGCCGACCATCTTGCCGAAGCGCTCTCCCTGCGTCCCGAGGCGTGCTTGTCCTGGAGGCGGGCGGCGTGAATGAAGCCTGCGCGCACTGCGAGCGCCGTCGCCGACTGCTCGGAAGCTTGAGCGCACGGCTCGATTATCGCGCGCGCGACCCCGAGCGCTTCTGGCGACTGCTCGAACTCGCCGACAGCGAATTGATCGATGCGATCGGAGGACGCCGACGCGAGGAATTGCACCGCGCCTACATGGAGTCCAGTGCGGGCACCGATAATGCCAACGCGAGCATCGACACCTTGTGTCGCCATAGCCGCGGGTATCCACCGGGCTTGCAGAGCAACGCGCTCGCGCCGCATGCACTCGCAGTCCGCGGCGCCGGCGCGCGCCTGGCCGGGATGCTGAGGGAGAAGGTCGTCGCCATCGTGGGCACGCGCCGAGCGACCGACTACGGCATGGAGACCGCGCGTGCGCTCGCGCGTGACCTGGCCGTATCGGGTGTGACAGTCGCGAGCGGACTCTCGGAGGGCATCGCCACCGCCGCGCATGCGGGCGCCTTGGAAGCCGGAAGGCCGACGCTCACCGTGCTCGCAAGCGGGCTCGACCGGGCGGCGCCCGCGTCGTGCAGAGCACTCTGCAACCGAATAGTCGAGAGCGGTTGCGCGATCTCTGAGGCACCCGCGACCCTCCCTTCGCACTATTGGGCGATGCTCGCCGGCTCGCGCACACTTGCGCTGCTCGCCGGACTCACGATCGTCGTCGAGGCCGAGGACCGTCCATCCGAGCTTGCGTGTGCGCATGTCACGCAAGCGCTCGGCAAGCCGGTCGCGGCTGTACCGGGCCGCTTGACCTCATCGGCTTCCAGAGGCACCAACCTGCTGCTGATGGGCGGCGCCCACCTGATCCGCGACTCCCGGGACGCACTCGACTTGCTACATGGCGCCGGCGCGAACACGGCGCTCGATCCGGAGCCCGAGCACGAATCAGAGCCCGAAATCGAAGTCGATCCAAGGCTTCGCACCGTGCTCGACCGAGTCGGTGCCGGCGAAGACACGCTCCCCAGGCTTATGGGACACGACAACGGAACCGACGGGCTGATGCTGGCGCTGGTCGAACTGGAGCTGCGGGGTTTGCTCCTGCGCGGCGACGGCGGGCGGTATGTGGTTGGCGCCGGCGCGCGGGCCGTGCAGCCATCTCGACGTCAACGCGACCACCGAGGACGTCCTCGCCGAAAATCTGTCCCACACGCCCACCGACATCGCTGAACTCGATCGGACACTCGATCGCGCCGCGCGGCTACGCGCCACACTGCCACGCACTGACGACGTCGTGAGCCCTATCCGTGAAGGCCGCGATGAACTTGGCCGCCGCTCACAATTGCTGTGAGGATGATCGTCTGAGCCCAGATGCTGCTGCTCGACGGTCAGCTCGCCAAGGCCGAGCCCAAGCGGCTGCGCTACCGGCTACTGCACGTCGCCGGACGAATCGCGTTCTCCGGACGACGCGCCAAGCTCCACCTCCAGAACATGGCCATGGGCCGAGGATCTCCTCGCCGCGTTCGCGAAGCTCAAAACGCTCCCAGCGCCAACGGGCTGACCACCCGCCAACCAGCCCCGACAAAACCAACCAGCCCGCCCCGCGATCACGGCTGCCCGCATACCGACAAAAAAGGCGCCGCGATCACCCAGAACTACCCCCAGACACAGCGCGCAAGCCAACACCCCTCACGACGCCCCCACCCACCGCCGGACACGAGCCCGCCATCACATTCACACCCTTACTGCACGATCCGGGCTAGGCGCCTAACTCTGCCACCCTCCCCCAACCCAACGAGGGGTCGGCTCACAAAAAGCCCGAGTCGTCGTTTAGAACACTCAATCCCTAACGACATTTCCTAAAGGAAACACTTCCTCCTTAACAGCTCAGCTTTACTTTACTCTCAACGTGACGCTCAATATGTAGCGCCTGCTTGCCACAAATTCGTCCATTCGGTCGCTTAAGAGCAATTTCGTAGCTACCAGCTGTCAGACTGAAGCCAAAGTCTCCACCGTCATAGGTCTTTTCCGTAATCATGACATGATGTGGGAGTTTGTGACCCACAACCACCTGCCAACCTGCGACAGCGTGACCGTCAGAATACGCACGACCAATCACGACTCCAGTGTTACCCAACGGGACGCTGTGTGACGCCATTGCAACTGGAGACTCCGCAGGAACTACCGTTTGAACTGCCGGACCCAATTCGCCAAGATTGGCTGGTCGCGTCGAGGTCAAACTAAGCCCCTCCTTCACCCCAGTGTGAGCATCAACGATCACCGTTATGACAGTCCCTGACGGCTCGCTCTGCCTGCGTGGAACAGATACGTTTGGCCTAAATGTTCCGCCCGAGGTAGCCGTCATCGTAACCATGTAAACAGGGCTAGTGCGCCATTCTACGATGTCAGCTGGCCCACCATAAGTTGCTTCGTTCGCGGCTTCTCCATGAGATACCGCCATCGCTTGGGCGAACACGGTGTGAACGGTCGTGACCGCCAAAGCCCCAGTCATACCTCCATCTTCGTGCGCCCAACGATTAACCACTAGATTAGTAGCCGCTTCAGGCGTCATTTCCGGACCCGTGGGCGTACGATAACCCGTCATTCGTTCTTCCGTTGTGCTCGACGCTTGCCCTTTTGCGCGACTGTGAGTCAATGCCAGACTAACAATAAAAGCCAATATCACTGTCAATGTCAGTGTCATCACCACAAACGACACACCTTTTAGGTGCATAATTCGCATTTCTTTCGCTCCTTCCCTATCTCAACTGCATTCGTTGTGGCCGGGGTCCCACTCGATATTCCCTGCTGCACTGGATTCAGAATTAGCCCACATACAAACACCTGGGTTTTTATACCACCAATCCCCTTCCCATGGCGTCCAGCCCCCAGGAGCCAAAGCCGCTACCATCTGTCGCCCGAGATGGTACGGAGCGTATTCCGTAGCTCCCTCGAACCCAGCTTCTTGTTCTCCGATATCGACGGGTCGACTACCGCCGTATCTTGCGACTTCGAACCAGTACGCTTGGGGTTGGTCGCCGAACTCCAATACATGTGATAGGCGCCATTTTCTACTGGATCATAGATCATGTCATAGTTGTACTCATCCGCGCCACTTGCGACAGGCCCAGGCGTTACGTATTGGTGGTATTCATTTTTTTGAGTCTCCTCCGCAACAAACGGATAGGCGGTACAACAGTTCATATATTCGCCCTCAGCGTTGCCCACCCACCTTCACGCAGGTGTCTGGTGGCGGTCGTCAGGTCACCTTCTACCAGCTGGCTCGATAGGATCATCGCTGGGTTATTAGACGGTCGGGCACGTATCCACAAACGATGCGTACCGACATCGAGAAACCCACCCTGATAGGCATATACGCTGGCGACAGCAGGCACCGTCGCGAGCTTTCTGAGAGTGTTCCCCGCACGGAAAACTGTCGGCGTCAAAGATGTTTTCGTCAGGTGTGACCCAGGCTTCGGCTGCACTCCACTCCTGGACTATCGCTTGATCGAGTCCTTGGAGTAGATCGTGGCGGGCACCCCCAACCGCGACGCTCCCATATACGGCGAGCAATGGCCCCTTCCACGGAGATCCACCTGTCAACCAACCGGCCCATGATTGGTTCTTGCCCAGCACTTAAGCTCCCATCCGCCGATGAATGAATCGAATCCTGCCACGTGACAGATTTTGAGTCTATCCACCTGCGGCGGTTCGCCAGCGGCCTTTTCCGACTCCGCCTCACGCGGCAATGCGGGCCATCAGTGCAGATAGCAGTGCCTAGCGCGAGCGGCCGAACACTCGATCACTCGTCAAGATCCCCAGACGGCGAATGAAGCGGCTGAAGGGACTCGAACCCTCGACCTTCTGCATGGCAAGCAGACGCTCTAGCCAACTGAGCTACAGCCGCGCGACCCGGCCATTCTAGCTACCAACGCGGTCGAGCGTCTTCCCCACCGATGCGTCAGCGTGTGCGACCGAGTACGCTCAGGCTTCGCGCTCACCAAGATGGGGCTCAGGCAGCAACGTGCGGGTGGTCCCGTTCTGGTCTACAAGCACGATCGCGCGGCCTTCGTCGGCCGCTCGCCAGATAGAGGGACCGATCTCAGGCGCGTCGGCGTCGAGGAAGAGCACCTTTTCCGGATAGGGCGAGCGTTCTTGGATGGCAAGCTCGATGACTTCGTCCATCGCGCGCGCCGATGGCGAATCGAACTCGTCAGCCAACTTGTCCGTGCGCGCCACTACTCGATCATATCCGGGCGCGATCTGACCTCCGCCGGATTGTAGCCCATTGGATGGCGTCGAACTATCCTCTTCCGCCGAGCGCGTAGGTACCGAGCCGAACCGAACACGTGGACGTAGACCCCTCACTCCCCACCAAGCGAATAAGCCACCCGCCAAGCCCGCAACACGGGCCCGAGCAACCGCGCAAGCGATCCTCCCGAGCGGAGCAGCATCCGACTAGTGTCGCGCAGCTCCGGCAGCAGAGCACTGTCCTTTGACAGGTACAGCGCGGCCATACACCCGACGATCACGGCGTGGCGCTCGCTGTGGCGCAGCGTTTGCATTTCACCGGTGGCGCGCCCCACGATTTCCCCCGCACGCGTTACACCGTGCTCTTTGCTTGGGTAATGCCCGAAATAGCTGTGGTCGCCATTGGCGATGTCCTCGGCCTCATCGACGTAGCTGTCGAGCACGGTCGCGGCGAGGCACACCCAGAAGTATGCGGCGTACGTTTGCGCGGCCTCGCTCGGACGACGGCCGGGCTCGGCTGCCAGCGCCAGCAGCGCGAACACGCTGATCCAGGTGCTGGCGGCGCCTGTCAGCTCATACCAGGTGAGGTCGGTGCGGCCGGGGAACTCGCGGGCTGTCCATTTACGCAGGGTCAAATCGCGCAATAGCGGATCGAGCTCGTGGTTTATCCCCTGCACCGTGGCGAGGCCGGCGGCGCGGATCAGTGTCGATAACACCGCCGCGTAGGAGGGCAGTAAAGCGCAGGCTAGCCGGCATAATTCGACGAGCAGGCGTAGGTAGCCGCCATCCTCGCGCCAGGGATGGTGAAGGTAGTAGTCGGATATCGGCACGTCGGGATCGAGCGCCTCGGTGAACGCGAGGTGAAGTTGCCGACCGTTTTCCAGTCCCGCTCCAGCGCCGCGCTCGCTCACACTGTCAAGGAAGTCACACATGATCTCGTAGGTGACGAGCAGACGCAGCAGTTGTGGGCGACGCTTGTTGGGAATCGTCCAAAATAGCGCCGCGCCGTCGATGTTGCCCCGCTTGCTCTCCAGTGCACTGAGCGCGTCCTCCCTGATGACGCGGTCGGGGATCGTGGCAGCCCTGCGGTGCCACACCTCAACCTCGCGCGAAACGGCGCTCAGGCCCCAGCAAAGCTCGCGTACGACCGCCCCGGCAAGCGCCCCGATCTGCCCGATGGAGATTCGACTCGCGTCTTTGAACGCACCCGGCATCGACTTCCTCGGGTTGCAGCGGCGCGGTCTCGGTCAGTCTTGGAGGGCTGGTTTCACCTGTGTCGCTATGTAGCCAGGCAGCGCGACGATAGCTACCGCCACCGCTGTCACGATCGCGAATATCCCAATTGCGATTGGGGCTCCCATTGTGAAAACGACGGGGAAGCCGGTGACGCTCACGAGCGCATGGCTAAGCAACACCTGTCCATACAGGCCAAACACCGCACCTATAGAACACCCCGTTCCAAGTAGCAGCCCACTCTCCCACAGCAGTGCGCGCCACAGCTCACCCTGGTCGAACCCGTCGACCTTCATGCCGGCGAGCCGTGGACGGCGCTGCCAGATCATCGCTCCCATCGCCGCCGCCATCGCGAGCGCGGCGGCGATCAGCACCAGTGCGGCGATCTCGCTCAGACGGGACAGTCCCTGTCTCTGCGTCGAGCGATCCACCTGTTCGCGTTCGCGCGCGGTTTGCACGGCGAGCGGAGCCTTCGGCCCCAACGCCCGGCGAATCTCTTGCTGAACCGCCGCGATCGAGAAGCCTGGGGCAACCGCGAGCTGATAAGCGCTGGGGTCGGTGCTGCCCCACGCGCGCGCGTAGTCGGCGGCGTTGAGAATCGCCGCTCCCGGCGACCAGCCGAAGTTGGTTGTCGTCGCGGCCAGTCTGAACGCGGTCGGCCTCGGTGAGGGCAACACGAACGTTTGCCCCACGCGCACGTGATAGTAGCTCGCCAGCGAGCGGGACAGGGTCGCCCAGCCGCTCGCGCGCAGCCGCCGCGTCGCCGCGCCCAGCTCTCCATCCACGATCTGGTTCGGTGGAAGCGGTTCAGACGATTCTCGCGGTGGCGCGAGCACGAGCACTCGACGGTCTCCGATATCTAGGAATCCGCCGCGATACACCTCCACGCGCGTAACTCCAGGCAAGCTTTCCAGCAGTTTCGCCGCACCACCTTTGAAGGGGGTGGTGGCGAGCGTGTTGGAGGCACCGGCGGGCGACACCCATAGGTCGGCGACCCTCGTCACTTCCTTGGAGACACGAGCCAGCCCGCTGTTGAGATTCTGCCGAGCACCCTCAATTGCGACGCTCCCGAACACCGCGATCGCCCCCGTCGCCGCGATCGCGAGCGAGCGCGCACGGGTGGAGCTTGACTGCAGCTCTATCACCGCGATTGTCGGCGACACCCCTACCAGCGAGCGTTGAACGAAATCGAAGCAGCCCACGATCGCGCTGAAGGCAACCGGCAGGATCAATAGCAGCGCGAACACGAGGCTCACAAACGCCACAACCGCGCTCGCGACGCTTGAGATGCCGATGAGTAGGATGGCGCTCGTAATCGCCAAACACACAACACCGCCAAGTAGCGCAATCGCGATTTTGGCCGTGACGGAGTCGATCGAGCGGCGCGGACTCGGCGCGCTGTAGGAGAAGATGTCGTGTCTCAGCGGCACGATGACGCCGACAATCGCCGCTAGCAGCCCGCCGGCCGCGGCCAGCACGACGCTCTGCCAACTCACAATCCGAAGCGTTCCGACCGGGAACGCGAAGGACAGGTAGCCGGGATTGGTTTGCAGCAGGCCATGAGAGAGCTGCTCGCCGAGCAGCAACCCAATCGCCGAGCCGACGAGGCCGAGCATCAGTGCGTCGAACAACGTCACCTCGACAATTTCAAACGGGGTGTAGCCATCGAGTCGCAGGTCCCCGATCAGGTTGCGCCGCTGGGGCACCGTGAGCAGCATCGCGTTGAACGCGAACAGGAATCCGACGAGCGCGCTGATCGCGGAGAACAGCTCGGTCGACTGCGTCGTCGGACCCTCCGCCTGACCGAACACCATCGCCTCGAAATTGGCGGGGCGCACGTTCAGACGGTTGCCCGCGATGCGCCTGAGTCCCGCCCGCACCTCCAGTTCGTGACCTGGACTGGGCTCGACCAGGATGCGGTTGATCGATCCTGGGATTCCAACGAGTCGCTGCGCCAACCCGAGGGGAGCTATCGCGACAGGGCTGTCGACGAGTTCGCCGACTTCGCTACCGTGCAGAATCACGGCCGCGAGCGTGTTGACGCTGCGATCGCCGACCTGGAACAACACCCGCTTGAGCGGGCCGGTACCGATCCGGCGCGCCACCGGCTCCGGTAGCGCCAAGCCCCGCTGGTTGGATATTTGCGTGGCGCTCACGTGCGAGAGCAGTCTGCCATTGAGGCTCACGAAGCTTGCGCCCACCCCGATCAGCTCGACCGACTCAGCGCCGGATTCACCGATCACGCTCACCCCGCGCTCGAGCACCGGTGCGGCAAGGCGCACTCCGGGAACCCTCTGCACTTCGGCGAGCAGACTTTCGTTGAACCCGGTCGGGTCTCGCCCGATCAACTGCAGCCGCGATTCGCCGACGAGCCCGTTCGTCAGATGGGCGACCGAGCCCGCGAGGCTCGTGTTGGCGACCTGCGAAGCGAACAACAGCGCCACACCGACGGCGATCCCAGCTACGGCGAGCAGCTCCTGCACCAACCGTGCACGCAGGCGCACGCGATACAGGTAGAAGATCGTCGACAGTCTCATTGGTTCTCAGCGCCGGCGCGCGACGCCGCCGGCCCACTCAAGACACGCTCTCAGTGAACCTCAAATGGTGCAAGAGCGCGCTCGGGCTCGTACTCCACCAACCGTCCGTCGTGCAGAGCGTGCGCCTGGTCGGCGAACGCGGCCGCGCGGGGATCGTGCGTTACGAGCAGCACGCCCACATTGCGTTCGTGACACACCTCGGCCAGCAGCGCAAGCACCTCTCGTCCCCGGTCGGTGTCGAGGCTGCCGGTGGGCTCATCGGCCAACACCAAGCTCGGCTCGGTGGATAGCGCCCGTGCGATCATGACGCGCTGGCGCTCGCCCATCGAGAGCTGCTCGGAGCGTTGTAAAGCACGTCCGTCGAGCCCGAGGCGCTCGAGCAACGGCCCGATCTGACGCTGCGCGTCGCGTCGCCCATACGTCGCCAGCAGCTTCAGCGCGGCGTTGTCGTCGGCGCGCACTCCCGGAATTAGGTCGAGCGACTGGCGGATGAAGCCGAGCTCCGAGCGCCGGTAGTGCGCTCGCTCACGGGTCGACAGTGCGGACACTTCACGTCCGTTGACATTGACGCTGCCGCTATCGGGAGTCAAGAGGCCTGCGATCAGCATCAGGAGCGTCGTCTTGCCGGAGCCGCTCGGACCGTATAGAGCCATCATTTCGCCGGGCTCCACCGACAGGGACACGCCGTCGACCGCTCGCACGGTCTCGCCCTCCCCCACGCGATAGTGCTTTACGACTTCGTCCAATTGCAGCATCAAAACGCGCCACCCTGCTCGCGCGCGAACCGTCGGCGACTGGCCGCGAGGATGACCGCAGAAGTCGATATCAAGCCCACCCCACCTTTCCAGCTGACCGACCGATCCTGTCTGCGCAGAATACCCCAGGCATACCCTGTACGACATTTTCGAATCGGGGCACAGTCGAAATCGCCATGTCTCGCCATACCTCAAAGGTAGTGCGCTTCCCGGCAACCAGAACTTGCCCAAGCGATAAAGGCCCAATTTGCGGACTTCGCACCCCCCACCGACCGCCGGTGGGAGTCGGAAACATTCACGCACAACCCGAGCGGCATCGCTACCAGGCTGGAGAATCGCGCGAACGCTGGATGCCGCCGCTTGCCATCGGTCGCCCGTACTCGCCGTCGCCGCGATCTATAGGCTTGCGCTCCCGATGGAGCGACCGAAATGAGCCTGCTGCGCATCGAGCACGACGGGCCCCTGACCGTGTTCAGTATCGACAGCCCGCCGCTGAACCTGTTCGACCAGGCGCTGATGGACGAGCTGTCGCAGGCCGTTGACGCACTCGTCGGCAAGCCCCCGCGCGGCCTGCTGTTCCGCGCCGAGGGCCGCGTCGTCAGCGGTGGCGTGGACGTACACGTATTCGACGGCCTGTCGGTCGAGCGGGCCGCGGAGATGTGGGTGCGCCTCCTGGGCATTGTGCATCGCCTGGAGGAGCTGCCGCTGCCGAGCGTGTTCGCAGCTCACGCGCTGTGCCTGACAGCCGCGTTCGAGCTGTCGCTCGGTTGCGACATCCTGCTCGCCGCCGAGTCCGCGCGGTTCGGCCTCGTGGAGACGGTTGTCGGCCTCACGCCGGCAATGGGCGGCACGCAATGGCTCGCCGAGCGCGCGGGACCGGCGCGGGCGCGCGAGCTGGTGATGACGGGCGAGCTTTACGACGCGGCCACGCTCGAGCGCTGGAACGTCGTCAACCGCGTGCTGCCCGACGAGGGGTTTGCCGAGGCGGCGCACGAGTTCGCGCTCAAGCTCGCCTCGGGGCCGACGCGCGCGCACGCCGCGACGAAGGGGATCGTACGCGCGGCACTCGACCGTGGCGGGGCGCGCGGAGCGGACGCGGTCGTGCCAAAGCTCGCCGGCGAGCTGTTCGCCACCGAGGATCTCAAGCGCGCGGTGCGCTCCTTTTTGGAGCAGGGCCCCGGACACGCGACCTACGAGGGTCGCTAACGGCGTATCGCTACAGCGCTGGCCTTCTTCACACCGCGACCGGACGGTATTCTCGCGTCGTGGGGTTCTGCTCGAGCAACCCGATAGCGCGCAGCGTCTTCACGTAGCGGTGTGTGGTGGACGGCGACATTTCCAGCTCCTTGGAGAGGTCGATGATCGCACGCCACGGCCTTTCCGGACCGAAGCACGACAGGATCGCCAGCCCGCGAAGCAACGACTGCGATAGCTGCGAGTCGCTCAGCGCATCCGTCAACGCCAATTGCGCGGCATCGTGCAGCGAGCTGTGCGGCCCGTCGCCGTTGTGCTTGCCGTGCGCGTTGTCGAGCGCCGCCAACAGCAAACTCGACATCGTTCCGTTCCGGGCCAGCCCGGCTGAGCGAATTACCTGCTCGATCTGCGCTTGGGAGAGCGCGATCGCAATATCTTGGTCCTGTGCCATGGCTCCGATACCCCGATCTGACGGCTTCTCGGGCGGTCGCGCGGACGCCATCATGGGACTCCCACGCCCACCATGCGACTGGTGAGAGAATCCCACGACGGTCCAGCTTGCCACCCCTTACGATCCACGACCCGATAGTACCCAGAGGCCCTGCGAAACATTCAACTGTTAGTAATTGATTGTTTCTGTTGCGCATGCAACCGCCGCTTGGCACGCAACGCCGCTAGCAACACTCCACCGGATAAAGAGATTCTTAGATCTGAAATCGCGACGTCCACCGGGCTTTGGACTGGAGCTCTCTCGCCGAGACGAACTACGCCAAAAATCGGCGTGCGACCCCGGCCCGGCCGACTCACGGTGCCCGGCGCGCGGGGCTCTGATAGACACCCCACCCAATGAGTGCCTCGCCGACTCGCCGCCGCACCGCAAGACGCGTCGGTGCGGTCGTGGGCGCGCTGGCGCTCGCTGGGCTGCTGCTATACGCGCTCACCCGCCTGAATCTTCCCCGCGTCGGACATGTCCTGATCTCCGCGAGCCCGGGCTGGCTCGTGCTCGCGCTTTCGCTCATGATGCTCTCGTTGCTGGCGCGCGCTGTCTCCTGGCACGCGGTGTTGCGTGCCGCGCTGCCGGACGCGCGGCTGCGCTGGGCGCCAGTCGTGCGCGCGACCATGATCGGCGTGATGGCCTCAGCGCTATTCCCTGGACGAATCGGGGAGCCCACGCGCGTGCTCGTGCTGAGCCGCCGCCTGGACGGTCGCACGGCCAGGACACTGCCCATCGTCGCCGGCACCGTCTTCTCACAAACGCTCATCAACCTGGTGGCGATCGGCATCCTCGCCGCCGTGACGTTCTCCAGCGTTCCGATCCTGCGCGGTCACACCTCGGCGCTCGAGGCAGTGCTTGCCGTGCCCGCGTTCGTGGCTCTGTTCGTGTTTGGCATCCCGCCCCTTCTGCGCCTGGCCCAGCGCTCGCGCAGCCTGCGCATCCGGGCCGGGGCGATCGCATTCGCCGGACTGTTGCGACTCGGCCGTCAGGGCCTCGTCGCGTTCGCCAAGCCGCGCTACGGCGTCCCGGCCATCGCCGCCCAGCTGTTCGCGTGGGCCCTGCAATGGGGCTCCTGCTACATGGTCATCCTCGCGCTCGGCCTGAACCCGCAGGCCACCCCGATAACGGCAGCAGCGATCCTGCTGGCCGTCAACGTCAGTGCCGTGCTGCCCGCGACCCCCTCCAACGTCGGCGTGTTCCAGGCCGCCTGCCTGGTCGTGCTCGCCGCCTATGGCATCGGCGCAGGCCCGGCGCTTGCCTACGGCATCATCCTGCAGGCGATCGAGCTGCTCACGGCACTTTCGCTCGGCGTCCCCGCGCTACTGAGAGAGGGCATGACCTGGCAGGACATCCGCCGCGGCCGCGATGACGCGGAGATGCCGGACGTCACCCCGCAATAGCCACGGCGGGTGGGAAGACGGACCGCGCGGAGTCAGCCGACCAGAGCGCGCACCGACTGCCGCAATGAATGCGTTGTCTTCAGCACGGCCGTCGGCTCATACCCGCAGTGGGCCATGCAGTTCTCACAGCGTGGATCTTTGCCGCGACCGTAGGCATCCCAGTCGGTGCTCTCCAGCAGCTCCCTGTATGTGGCCGCGTAGCCGTCTGACATCAGATAGCACGGACGCTGCCAGCCGAATAGCGAGTAGCTCGGTATGCCCCAGGCCGTGCAGTCGAATTCGGCTTTGCCTTCGAGGAAGTCCAGGAACAGAGGACTGTGGTTCAGCCGCCACTTCTTACGCCTGCCGCCCGCGAACGCCTCGCTGAACAGCTCGCGCGTTTGGCGCACGCCGAGGAAGTGCTCCTGGTCGGGTGCCTTCTCATACGCGTAGGCGGGCGAGATCATCATTTCGTCGACTTCGAGGTCGTCGTTTAGGAAGTCGAGCACGTCGCGCACCGTCTTCGGCGAGTCGTGCGTGAAGAAAGTCGTGTTGGTCGTGACCCTGAAGCCGGCGGCCTTCGCGGCGCGAATCGCCGACACCGCCTTCTCGAAGGTGCCCTCGCGTTCGACCGAGGCGTCGTGGCGCTCTTGCAGTCCGTCCATGTGAATGGCCCAAGCGAAATACGGGCTCGGTTTGAAGTCCGCGAGCTTGCGCTCCAGCAGGATCGCGTTCGTGCACAGGTATACGAAGCGCTTGCGCGCGATCAGCTCGCCCGCGATCAGATGGATCTCGGGATGGATCAGGGGCTCGCCGCCGGCGATCGACACCATCGGCGCGCCACTCTCCTCGATCGCCCCGACCGCCTGCTCGACAGACATGCGCTGACGCAGCACATGGTCGGGCTGTTGGATCTTGCCGCACCCGGCACACGCAAGGTTGCACTGAAACAACGGCTCCAGCTCCACGATCAGGGGGAACTTCTCGCGCCGCGCAAGGCGCTGGCGCATCAAGTACCACCCCATCTTCGCGCCCTGTCTGATCGGAACAGCCATCGCGGCTCCTTGCTCAGTCGCTCTTGCCCGGTGCAAACACGCTACCGCTCAATCCAAGCACAGTATGAAGGCTGCCCTGGCGCTTGAGGCGTCCGAGCGCCGCCCCGACCTGGCGCAGCGCGGAGATCGCGCGCAGCCCGTCGGCCACACTCGGCAGCGGTGGGCCCACCGGCAAGCGCTGGCGCAGCTCTCGCTCGGGCGTGTCCGAGAGCACGCGCACGACCGCGAACGGACGACCCTTCGCCGCCTGCGCGACCCACGCCGACTCCATGTCCACCGCCACGGCACCGCTGTGCTCCATGCGCGCACGCGCCTCCCCGACGATGATCTCCCGCACCGACGCGACGACCCCGCTTCGCGCCGCGATGCCCTGCTCCCCAAGCGCGCTCGCCAGCGCGCCCGCGGCCTCGCAGCAGACGCTCTCGCCGGCCTGGCGGCCGCGCTCGTCGATCGTGAGCACCTCGCTGGCCACGACCACTTCGCACAGTTTGCTATCCGCTGGCAGCCCGCCGCCGAAGCCGAGCACCACCAGCGCCGCCGCCGGGTCGGCGAGTAGGCCGGGCACGGCGTCCAGAGCGCGGTGCGGACCCATGCCGGTCGTGCGCACGCGCAAGCCGGGTGCGGCCGAGCGCACCGCCAGCGCCTCTATGCCCAGCGGCGAGATGACAAGCACGTCGCTCACGGCCCGCCCTCCCCGGTTGCGGTCGCGGGGAAGCTGGCGCCGCCTGCATCCGCGAGTGGGACAGACAAACCCAGCGCCGCATGCGCAGCGGCATGGCCGCTCAGCACGGCACCCTCAAGCGTGGCCGGCCAGCCAGTGTCGGTCCAGGCGCCCGCGAGCACGAGCCCGCGCACCGGCGTGCGTGGACCGGGGCGCAAGGCCTGAACTCCGGGAGCGGCGCGAAACGTGGCTGCATGCTCGCGGCCGATATGCACACCGAGCACGCGTGCGTCTCGCGCCCGCGGAAACAGCTGCGCCAGCGCGCCCACGTAGCGCTCACGCAACTGCTCGCCGGAGAGCTTCATCTCCTGCTCAGCGCCCGACAGCGAGATCGCAAGGCATTGGCCGTCGGCACTTGTCCCCACATTGGGGAGACCGGCGGCGTCGGTGCGGTCAAAGACGTATTGCACGGGCGTTCCCACTCCCGCCGCGAACCCCCAGCTGCACACACGCCGGTCGTACACAACATGCACATTAATGATCGGTGACTCACCCAACCCCCGCCAGCTGGCGGCTTGCTCGCCCAGCAGCGGCTCAAGCAAGGAAGCGGCGCGCATGTGTGGCAGCGCACACACGACCGCATCGGCAGCCAGCTCCGTCCCGCTCACGCGCACGCGCAGGCCGGCCTCACTCTGGGTGACATGCTCGACGCGCGCGCCAAGCTTCACCTCCACGCCCGCATGCACCAGGGCGCGTTCGGCCGGCTCGCCCAGCGTCTCACCGAGTGGGCGCATGTGAAAGCCGATGTCGCCCGCATCGGCCCGCTCCAGCAAGGCCGTGCGCAGCACGAACGCCCCGAGCCCCAGCGAGCCCTCGGCGGCCGGGAGGTTCAGCGTTGGCAGCGCGATCAAATCCCACAGCGCCGCCACCGACGCCGGCCCCTGGCCGTGCTCGGCCAGCCACTCGCCGAGCGTGCCAGAGAGCGGGCGGCTTGAGCCCGCCTCACGGCGATCTGGCGACTGCTCGTGCGCCGACCCTCCGTGCGCGCCGGCGGCGGCCAGCTCCCGCTCGAACGCGACCGCCGGGTCCAGCCGTCCGAGCGCGAGTGCGGCGCGCGCCGCACTCAAGCGCTGACCAACGCTCAGATGGGGATAGCGCAAGAGCGCACCCACGAGGTGAAGCGGCGCCGGCAGGCGCCCGCGCCGCAGCATCGCCGGCTTCGCACCGGGGCACAGCACGGGGATCTCCAGGCGCGGCTGGATGCACACGCGCTCGCTGCTGCCCAGGCGGTCGAGCAGGGTGCGATATGCGGTACAGCAGCGCAGAAACACGTGCTGGCCGTTGTCCAAGCGCAACCCGTCGCGCTCGAACGAATACGCGGCGCCGCCGAGGCGCGGACGCACCTCCAGCAACGTCACGCGCGCGCCCGCGTCGGCGCAGTCGAGCGCCGCAGCGATGCCGGCGAGCCCGCCGCCGAGGACGACTACCCGCGAGCCAGGCTGCGTGCGGCCACCCACGCCTTCTCCCACGCCGGCAGCGACGCGCGGCTCGCGCGCGCTCGCTCGGGGTCGCGGCGGATGCGCTCCAGCACACGCCGGTAGATGCCGCTCATCGCGAGCACGCACGCCGCGCTGCGCCGGTCGAGAAGCCCCACCAGCTCGATGCCCTGCTCGAACCATTCGTCCGCACGGTGCACCTGAAAGCGGGTGAACGCGTCGAGCTGACCCTCCTCGCCCTCGTAGCGCCCGTCGGTGCTGAGGCTGTAGCGCACGAGATCCTCACGCGGCAGATACACGCGCCCGTGCTCGGCGTCCTCCTGCAGGTCGCGCAGGATGTTCGTCAGCTGCATCGCCACGCCAAGGTCGTCGGCGAGCGCCGCCGCGCGCTTGTATTCGCGAGCGCCGAAGATCGCCAGACAGAGCCGCCCGATCGAGCCGGCCACACGGCGGCAATAGACGAGCAAATCGTCGAAGCTCTCATACGTGGCGCCCTCCACGTCCATCCGCACCCCCGCGATCAAATCGAGCAGCGACTCGACTGGCAGTGTGAAACGCCAACGCGAGTCGGCCAGCGCGACGAGCACGAGATCGGAACTGTCGGTGGAGAGGTGCTGGAGCGATTGTGTGGCGGCATCGAGCAGACCGAACTTCTCCCCCGGCTCGATGTGACCGTCGCCGATGTCGTCGACGCGGCGCGCAAACGCATACACCGCGCAGATCGCCGCGCGCTTTTCGCGTGGCAGCAGGCGAATGCCGTAGTAGAAATTGGCCGCCGCCGCGCGCGTCAATGACTCGCAGTGCGCGTATGCGCGCTCCACGCGCACGCTCTCCCGCGGCTCTCCCGGTCCGCCCCAGCCGGCACTCACGCGCACCTCGCCCATTCCGAGCAGCCACTCACCGGCGACTCTCCGCGAGCACAGCCGCGAGCGCGCGCAGGCGCTGTGCGCGACTCGCCGGCGCGACGCCGCCAAGCACCTCGAAGCC
>DATNKN010000026.1:0-7334 GCA_035603375.1 Solirubrobacteraceae bacterium | reverse complement strand
GGTGGCGCCCACCAGTGCGACCGTGCGCCCCGCCGGCACGTCGAGGTCGAGGTCGTGCAGCACTGTCCGTCGAGCGGGGGCCGGCGCCGTGTGTCCATTCCGCACGGCGTCATCGACGCTGTCCTCCTGCGGGCTCGTCTGGGCGTAGGTGCCCACGTTCAACTCGTCGTGCGGGTCGCTGTAGCGCAGCGTCACTCTGCGCAATTGCACATGCCCGCTGCCGGCCGGCAGGGGCGGCGCGCCAGGCGGATCGGCGAGCGTCGGTTCACGGTCGAGCACCTGGAAGATGCGTGCGCCGGAGGCCGTGGCGCGCTGGGCGAGGTTGAGCGTGACGCCGAGCGAGCGCAGCGGGCCGACGAGCATGTTGAGCAGCAGGTAGAAGGTGGTGAACTGACCGAGCGTGAGGTGGGCGTGGATCACCGCGTTGCCGCCCAGCAACAACACCGCGGCGATGCCGAGCTGGGGCAGGAAGCCGATCGCCGGGTTGTAGGTGGCTTCCAGGCGCGTGGCGACCATCGCCTGCTCGAAAGTGCGCCCGACGCTGCGGCGGAAGCGCTCCAGCTGGCGCGGCTCGCGCGCGAAGGACTTGACGATGCGCACACCGGAGATGTTCTCCTCAGCGTCAGCAGTCAGTTCTGCGATGCGCTGCTGCACCTCCTGGATCGCGGGGCGCGCACGGCGGCCATAGCGGTAGGAGATCACCACCACGAACGGAGCCGGCGCCAGCGAGATCAGGCCGAGCCACGGGTTGATCACGATCATCACGATCCCCGCGAGCACGATCGTGAGCACGAACTGCAGGATGAACACGAGGCCATAGCCGAGAAAGAAGCGCACCGCGGGCAAATCGACGGTTGCGCGCGACATCAGCTGGCCGGTCTGCTGGTGGTCGAAGAAGCCCAGCTCAAGCCGCTGCAGCTGGCTGTAGAGGCGCTCGCGCAGGTCGTATTCGACGCCGAGCGACACGCGTCCGGCGATCATGCGCCGCCAGTAGGTGAAGCCCCAGCGTGCGAGCACGACCGCGATAATCGCCAGCGCATACAGCAGCAGCGTGTGGTGGTCGTGCGAGCGCTGGACGAATTCGTGCCTGTGGGTGTGACGGGCGCCGGTGTTGATCGTTTCGACCGCCTGTCCCGTGAGGACCGGCAGCAGCACGCTCATCGCCATCGCGAAGCTGGCGAGGATCCAGGAGACGACCACGCCACGCTTGTAGGGACGCAGAAAGCCGAGTAGTCGGTAGAAGGTACTCATAGTTGCTTAGTCAACGATTATTGCATCCCGCCGTGCTCGTGGCTTTGGTGTTGCATTCCAGGTGCTGTCCGACTTGCTCGATTCCCAGCCCGAGCGGTGCCTATTACCCTTCTCGCATGTCCTCCGAGCCCGCGCTCCCGACCGGTCGTCGCGGCCCGAGCGCCGGTCTGTGCGAGACCTGCAGGCACCGCCAGCTGGTGCCCAACACGCGCGGCTCGGTGTTCTGGCTGTGCACACGCTCGCGTACAGACCCGGCATATCCCCGCTATCCGCGACTACCTGTCCTGTCCTGCCCCGGCTACGAGCGGCTCGGGGACTGAACCCTCGCGCGCGCGCACGTCCGCTGGCACGTCCGCGGCCGGCGCCTGCGAGGCCACGAAATCCCGTTGGCGCACCAGCACCAGCGCCAGCACCGCGCCGACGAACGCGATCGCGGCGGCAATGATCAGGATGTGGTCGAACGCTTCGGTGAAGCCGACACGGTAGGAGTGCTTGAGCGCAACCTGCGCGGCGGGGGAGAGGGCGTGGAACACATGCTTGATTTCGCCGGACTGAAGCAGCGTGTTCAGATGTCCGTGGGCGGCGGACTGCACAGACTTCAACTGCCCGCCGAGCGCGGTTGTGGTTGTGCTCAGCACGTCGTGCTGAAAGATTGCGCCGAGACCGGCGATGCCCGTGGCGATACCGACCTGGCGGAAGGTCGAGTTGATGCCCGAGGCCATGCCGCTGCGCGAGTAGTGCACGACGCCGATCGCGGTGGATGCGAGCGGTGGGTTGATCATGCCGATGCCCACGCCTGTCACCGCGAAGCCGGGGATCAGCGTGGTCCAGCCTGAAGTTGCGCTTATCGCGGTCATCCCGAGCAGGCCGGCGCCGACGAGCAGTAGCCCGCCGCCGAGCAGGTAGCGCACGGGCATGCGCACGCTGAGGCGACCGGCGATCGGGGCGGCAACGAACGAGAGCAGCGTGATCGGCAGAAAGCGCAGGCCGGCCTGCAGGGCGCTATAGCCAAGCACGTCCTGGATGTAGAGCGTCAGGTACAGGAACATCGCGAAGATCGAGGCCGACACGCTGAAGGCGACGATGCTGGCGCCGGTGAAGGCGGGTAGACGGAACAGCGAGAGGTCGAGCATCGGCCTCTCCTGCTTGAGCTCGGCTGTTACGAAGGCTGCGAACAGCACCAGTGACCCGAGCAGCAGCACCACGATCCGCGTCGAGCCCCAGCCGTCTTCGTTGCCCTCGATCAGCGCGAACACGAGCATGAACAGGGCGCCGGAGAAAGTGACGAGGCCGATCCAGTCGACGCGACGCGCATTGGGATCGTGCGACTCCAAGACGCGCATGAGCGTGATCGCGACCGCCGCGATCCCGATCGGAACGTTTATGAAGAAGATCCACTTCCAGCCGATGCCCGAGGTGATGATCCCGCCGACGACGGGTCCCACGGCGACGGCAGCGCCTGTAACGGCGCCGAACACGCCGAACGCGGTCCCACGCTCGCGGCCGTGGAAGGCCTGGGCCAGCAGGGCAAGCGAGGTGGAGAACATCATCGCCCCGCCGACCCCCTGCACCGCGCGGGCGAGGTTCAGCATCAGCGGTGTGGTCGAGAGCCCGCAGACGGCCGAGGAGGCGGTGAACACGATCAGGCCGAGCACGAACACGCGCCGGCGGCCGATCAGGTCGGCGACCGAGCCCGCCGTCAGCAGGAAGGCGGCGAGCGTTAGCGCGTAGGCGTTGACGACCCACTGCAGGTCGGAGAACGACGATTTCAGCGCCACCTGGATCGAGGGCAGTGCGACGTTGACGACGGTGATGTCGAGAAGCAGCATGAAGATCGCCACCGAGACGGCGATCAATGTCCACCACTTGCGCTCCACGGCTGGCTCCCTTCCGCCCTCTTTAGGACGCTGGACTCATCTCACTGTAGGACGCGATCTCGCGCAGGCGCTCGAGCACCCTGCGGCGGGTGCCGGTCAGCTCGTGGCGCAGCTTGGAAAGCTCCGAGGCACGGTGCTCGACGAGATCGAGCTGGCGGTCGATGTGGCCGAGCGCCTCCTCCAAGAGCTCGCGCCGGCGCTCGGGGTGGACGTCCTCGCGGCGCAGCTGGGCGCGCACGGCAGCGCGCGCCTCCTCGGCTGTGAGCAGGTCCTTCAGCTCGTCGAGCGTGACCCCGAGCAGCTCCTTCAGGCGCATGACTTCGCGCAGGCGCTCGACCTCGGCAGGCGTGTACAGGCGGTGCCCGCCAGAGGGGCGTGCGGGGGCGCCTGGCAGCAGCCCGATTTCCTCGTAGTAGCGGATCGTGCGCGGCGTGGTGCCGGCGAGCTTGGCGACGTCGCCGATGCGCAGGCTGGCCACGGGTGTTACGGCGTCGGTGTTCATACCCGCACGCCCACTCGCAGTGCGGCCTCGGTTTCGGCGGCGCGGGGCTGCGGCGGGGACTCGTCCTCGCTCGGGACGCTTATCTCGCGTGGACGCAAAAGGCACACGAATGCGCCGAGCAGCGAGGTTCCGGCCAGCACCCACAAGGCGACGTGCATGTTGGCGATGAACGGTGAGAGCTTCTGCTCGGAGAGGCCCTTGGTGACGCCGGAGAAGACTGCGAACAGCGTTGCCTTGGGGATGGCTGAAGTGACGATCGCGAGCACGAAGGCAATCGAGAGGACCGCGCCGGTGTTTTGCACGAGCGTGCGCGCGCCCGCCGCCACACCGCGCCGGCGCGCCGGCACGACGCCCATCATGGCGGCGGTGTTGGGGCTGTTGAACATGCCCGAGCCGATGCCTACGAGCGCCAGCCAGATCATGCTCTGCCAGTAGGGGGTGTGGACCTGCAGGGTGGTCATCGCGGCGAGGCCGGCCGCGGTGACGAGCATGCCGCCGGCGGCAAGGTTGCGCGAGCCGTGGCGGTCGGCGCGGATGCCGGCCAGGGGGGAGGCGACGAGCATCCCCAGCGCGAGCGGTATCAGCCTGATGCCGGCTTCGATCGGGCTGTCGGACTGGGCGCCCTGGAAGTAGAACACGAACAGGAACATCAGCGCGAACCGCGCTAGCCCGTTGATGAAGGCGGCGCCGGTGGCGGCGGCGAACAGGCGGTTGTTGAAGATCGAGAGGTCGAGCATCGGCACGCGCGTACGGCGCTCGATCAACACCCACAATGGCAGTAGCACGGCAGCCGAGACGAGCCCGGCGATCACGACCGTGTTGTCCCAGCCCGACAGGCCACCCTTGGAGACGCCGAGCACGAGCCCCGTTAGGCCAACGATGAAGACGGTGGTGCCAAGCGTGTCGAAGCCGCGCACCTTGTCAGGCTTGGCCAGCTCGCGCAGGATCAGCCCGCCCCAGGCGGCGCCGGCGAGCGCGAGCGGGACGTTGAACCAGAACACCCAGTGCCAGGAAATCTCGACGAGGGCGCCGCCAAGCACTGGGCCGAGCACGAGCCCGACGGCGGCGACCATCGTGTTGGCGCCCATCGCAAGGCCGAGCTGCTCCTTGGGGAAGGCGTCGGTGACCAGGGCGGCGGCGTTGGCGAACAGGAACGCCGAGCCGATCCCCTGCAGCACGCGCCAGCAGATCAGGATTGTCGCGTCGGTCGAGAAACCAGCGCCGAGCGAGGCGAAGGCGAACACGAGAAAACCGCCGACGTATGCGCGCTTGCGCCCGAACAGATCGCTGAGGCGTCCGGCTGTGAGCACGAGCACGGTGGCCGCGATCAGGTAGGCGAGGATTACCCATACGAGCGCGAGCAGACTCGTTTTCAGAGAACGCTCGAGGCTCGGTAGCGCGATGATGAGCGTGCCCGAGTTGGTCGCCGCGAGCAGCATTCCGAGGCTCGTGCAGGACAGTGCCCACCAGCGGTAGTGCTCGTGCTCGGCGTCTACGCCAAAGCGGGAGGGGCGAGATGTCGAAGCTGACGTGAACGTAAAGATCAGAATAGCAGTGGCGCGCCCGTTTCCCGGGATGGGTTTGGGCGAGGCCACGCCGGTGGTGCATGGTGGCCCGGGGCCGATCTGGACGGGGTGGCGTTAGGGTGCCATCGCCGTACCTCGCGGGGTACGTGTTGCACGCGGCGTGCGGCTCACCGTGCTGCTAGAACATTGTGGATGAGCGATTCAGCCGCGAGCAGGACCGACGAGCAGTGGCGCGAGGAGCTGACGCCCGAGCAGTATGAGGTGTTGCGCCGGGCAGGAACAGAGGCGCCGTTTACCGGCGAGTACGTGTACAACAAGGACTCGGGCATGTATCGCTGCGCCGGCTGCGGCAGCGACCTGTTCAGCTCTGAGACGAAGTTCGAGTCGGGCACCGGCTGGCCGAGCTTTACAGAGCCGGCGGTTGCCGAGACGGTCGAGCTGCGACCCGACAACAGCCTGTTCATGCGCCGCACCGAGGTCGTGTGCCGCAACTGCGGTGGGCACCTCGGCCACGTGTTCGACGATGGCCCCGGGCCAACGGGCCAGCGCTACTGCATCAACTCGGCCGCGCTCTCCTTCGCGACCGAGCAACCGTAGACTGGGCGCGCCATGATTATGGAGAACCGCTCCAAGCGGCTGTCCGAGCCCCTGAGCTGGGGGCGGCGTGAGAAGACGATCGTCGCCGTTCTCCTGAGCTGTGTGACGCTAGGCCTGATTGGGCTCGGCGCCTTTGCGCTGACGAGCGGCTCGAAGGAGCCGAGGGACTGCGTGGACATAACGTTCGCGAGCAGCCTGGGCGCGGCCCAAATGCATGCCTGTGGCGCACGCGCCAAGACGCTTTGCGCTGTCCCACGGGCCTCGAAGGAGATCGCACAGCCGCTACGGGAAGCCTGCAGTCGCGCCGACTTTCCGTTCGAATAACCGCTTGGCGGATGTTGAACCGGCGCCGATGGGCATCGACTCGTGCTCCTGGCGGTCCGTTGCTGGCCATCTATACAAATGTCGAAACGCTCCGGCCAAGTGTTGGCCACGGTGTCCCTAGCCCCGCCCCCTCGCTGCCGGTTTCATAAGCGGAGCTAAAGAGGCGGGGTTGCCATCTCCCATGGGAGAGGGCGGCTCGCCGTATCTACAAAGTAGGAAACGGAGGCATATGTCCATCTTGGCGACAGCCGAATGGCTTTCATATCCACACTGGCTCAACGCCGGCGACAACGCATGGCAGATGACCGCGGCGACGTTCGTCGGGCTGATGAGCCTTCCCGGTCTCGCCGTCCTGTACGGCGGGGTCATGCAGAAGCGCTGGTCGGTCAACAGCATGATGCTCACGTTCGTGGCGTTCTGTCTCGTACTGGTGGCCTGGTGCCTGTGGGCCTTCAAGATGGGCTTCGACAACCCGATAGCCCACAGTGGTGGCGGAATCTTTGGCACGAAAGGTTTCCTGGGCACCGCGCTCGGGGAACCGGGAAGCGTGCTCGGGCATGCCGCGGAGGAGGGCCAGGCGCTGATCCCGTCGATCTCGACGGGCCCGCCGTTCCACTTCCCAGAGGCATCGCTCGTGTACTTCCAGTTCGTGTTCGCGGCGATCACGCCGATCCTGATGTTGGGTTCGGTGCTCGGACGGATCAGCTTCAAGGCGTGGATCCCGTTCGTGCTGCTGTGGATCACGTTCGTGTACACGGTCAACGCGTTCCTGCTGTGGGGCGGCGGCTACTTCGCGGCTCACGGCGCACTTGACTACTCCGGCGGTTACGTCATCCACCTGGCGGCTGGCATCTCGGGCTTCGTGGCGGCGGCGGTCATCGGACCGCGATTGCAACGAGATCGCGAGGTCGACGCGCCCAACAACCTGTTGATGGTCGCGGTCGGCGCCGGTCTGCTGTGGCTCGGTTGGAACGGGTTCAACGGTGGAGACTCCTACTACGCGGGTGCGGACGCCTCGGCGGCGGTTCTGAACACGAACCTCTGTACGGCGGTGGCGATGCTCGTGTGGATCGCGTGGGACTACATCTTCCGCGACAAGCCGTCTCTGCTCGGCTCGGTCAACGGCATGATCACGGGCCTCGTCGGCATCACCCCGGCGGCCGGTTTCGTCAACGGCTACGGGGCGATCGTGATCGGCGTGGTCGCGTCCACGATCGTGTGGATGTCGATTCGCTTCCTCAGCCGTGCGCCCGTGTT
>DATNKN010000024.1:0-11983 GCA_035603375.1 Solirubrobacteraceae bacterium | reverse complement strand
GGTGGCACGCTGCTCGACGATGCCGGCGTGTTCGACGTGTACAGCGGCCCGCAGGTGGGGGAGGGCAGGCGCTCGCTGGCGCTGTCGCTGTCCTTCAGGGCGCCCGACCGCACGCTCTCAGACGAGGACGTCGCGCCTGTGCGCGAGCGGATCGTCGCCGCGCTGGCAGCGCTTGGAGGTGAGCTGCGTGCCTAGAGCGCTTGTCGCCGGTGCGACCGGCTTCGCCGGAGCGCTGGCCGCGCACCTGCTCTGGCGCCATCCCGAGTTCGACTTGCAAACGGTCACGGCACGGGCCGATGCCGGGCAGCGCCTGGACCGGCTGTACCCGCGCTATCGCGTGCCCCTGGAACTGCAGGAGCTGGATCTAGACCGTCACGCCGACGTGGACGCGGCGATCGTCGCCTACCCCCATGCTGCCTCGGCCCCCGTCGTCGCCGCGCTGCGCGCGCGCGGCGTGCGCGTGGTGGATCTCAGCGCCGACTTTCGCCTCTCGGAGCTTTCGACCTACGAGCGCTGGTATGGCCCGCATCCGCACCCGGAGCTACTGGAAGACGCCTCCTACGGGCTGCCGGAGCTTCACCGCGAGGCGATCGCGGCCGCGGACCTGGTGGCGACTCCCGGTTGCTATCCGACGGCATCGCTGCTCGGCCTGGCCCCGCTCGCTCGCGCCGGGCTAATCGCCGACCTCGTGATCGACGCCAAGCAGGGGCTCTCCGGCGCGGGCCGCTCGGCGACGTGGCAGACGCACTTCTCCAACAGCGGCGAGAACATTCTTCCCTACAACATCGTCCACCACCGCCACACGCCCGAGATCGAGCAGCAGCTTGACGACCTGGACCCCAACCATCCGGGCTTGCGGGTGCAGTTCACTCCGCATCTGGTGCCGCTCGACCAGGGTGAGCTGGTCGACTGCTACGTGACGCCGACGCGGCCGATCGAGCAGGACGAGCTGGACGTCATGTATGAGGACGCCTATGCCGGCGAGCCGTTTGTCGAGCTGGCGCCCGACCCGGCGGAGGTGCGCGATGTGCGTGAAACAAACATTTGCCGGTTGCACGTCAGGGTCAGCGAGCACACGGGCAAGGTCGTCGTGCTGTCGGCGATCGACAACCTGTGGAAGGGCACCTCCTCTCAGGCCGTGCAGAACCTGAACCTGATGTTCGGCTTCGACGAAGCGATGGGATTGACATGAGTGGTGGCACCGAGGTTCGCGGCGACCAGGCGGCCGCGGGGCCTCCGCATCCATTCTTCGGATCGCGCTGGGTGGACGCGCCCGCACACGTGCGCGAACTTAGTCCGGACGCCGGCCTGCCCGCAGGATTCCGCGCCGCTGGGGTGGCGTGCGGGATCAAGCCGAGCGGCAACCCCGACGTCGGGCTGCTCGTTTGCGATGCCCCCGGGGTGGGTGGGGTTTCATCCGCCGCGCGCTTTGCCGATACGGCCGCTCCGGCCGCGCCGGTGATGCTCAGCCGCGAGCGCTGCACGCTGTCGGCCCTGCGCGCGATCCTCGCGAACTCCGGTTGCGCCAACGCCGCCACCGGCAAACGGGGTATGGAAGACGCCGCCAAGACGCAGGGCGCGGCTGCGATTGCGCTCGGGATCGAGCCCTCCGAGGTGCTGCTCGGCTCGACCGGCGGTATCAGCGACTATCTGCCGGTCGAGAACGTGCTGCGCGGGATACTCGACGCGAGCCGCCAGCTCTCCCAACCGGGTGACACCAGCTTCCAGCAGGCGATCCAAACCACCGATGCTTTCGAGAAGCGCGCCAATCTCGCCGTCTCGTTGCCCTCGGGCGAGGTGCGGTTGAGCGCGCAGTGCAAGGGCGCCGGCATGATCTCCCCGCGCTTCGCCACGATGTTCTGCTTCGTGGAGACCGACGCCCAGCTCGCCCCCGAGACGGCTGAGCTGCTGCTCTCGGTGTGCCTCAAGCGCTCGTTCGACCGCTGCTCTGTGGACGGTCAGCTCTCCACCAACGACACCGCCGCGCTGATCTGCTCGGGGGCGAGTGGCGTGGCGATCGCAGCCGAGAGCGAGGACGAGCTGCGCTTCGGCGAGGCGCTCGACGCGCTGATGCGCCAGCTCGCGATCCTGATGGTGGCCGATGGCGAGGGCGCCGGGCGAATCGCGCGAGTGGTTGTGCGCGGCGGCGAGGACGCTCGCCTTGAGATCGCCGCGCGCGCGATCGCCAACTCGCCGCTTGTGAAGGCCGCGCTGCACGGCGCCGATCCCAACTGGGGGCGCATCGTGCAGGCACTCGGCGGTGCGCTCGGCGGCGGCGGGCTCGGCGGCGGCCACCTGCCGCTCGACCTCTACATCGAGGGCATTCAGGTGTGCTCGGCCGGCGCCGCGATCGAGTATGACCAGAACGCGCTCCTCGAGGCCGTGCAGGGCAAGGAAATCGAGTACGACGTCATCCTGCCTGGCGACGGCGCGGAAACCGAGGTGTTCTTCTCCGACCTGTCGCACGAGTACGTAACGATCAATGCGGACTACACCACCTGAGGGGAAGCTGCCATGCGCGACGTAGCCACACTTCTGGAGGCGCTCCCCTACATCAGGGAGTTTCACGGCAAGACCGTCGTCATCAAGTATGGCGGCGCGGCGATGGAGGACGAGGCGCTGCGTGAGGAGTTCGCGCGCGACGTGGTGCTGCTCAAGTATGTCGGGCTGAACCCGATCGTCGTGCACGGCGGCGGCCCCGACATCACCGCCTACATGGAGCGCCTCGGCCTGCCGGTCGAGTTCGTCGGCGGGCTGCGCGTGTCCGATCCGGCGACCGTCGAGGTTGCCAAGATGGTGCTCGTCGGCAAGGTCAACAAGGAAATCGTGCTGCGGCTCGGCCGCCACGGGCAGCCGGCCGTGGGGCTGTGCGGGGACGACGGCTCGCTCTTCAAGGTCGCACGCCGCGAGGGCCCAGCCGGGGAGGACATAGGCTTCGTCGGCACGATCGAGCACGTCAACGTCGACGTGCTGCATCACGTCGCGCTCGACTACATCCCCGTGATCGCCTCTGTCGGCGCCGACCGCGAGGGCAACTCCTACAACGTCAATGCGGACGAGGCCGCCGGTGCCGTGGCGGGCGCGCTGGGCGCGCAGAAGGTCGTGTTCCTGACCGACGTCGCCGGCTGGCTTGCCGACGCCGAGGACCCGGCATCGTTGATCGGCCAGGCGAGCACCGCTGAGGTCACGGCGCGCATCGCCGGGCTGCAGGGCGGGATGCGCCCGAAGCTCGCCGCCTGCGTGGAGGCGATCGACCAGGGCGTCACCTCCGCGCACATCATCGACGGGCGCATTCCCCACTCGCTCCTGTTGGAGCTATTTACGGATGCGGGGATCGGCACCAAGATTGAGGCCGCCGCATGAGGGCCCATGCGGCGCAGGTGGTGAAAGTATGAGTCTCTCGGAGTTGCAGGAACTTGAGCGCAGCAGCGTCATTCCCTCCTACGCGCGCTTCCCGGTCGAGTTCGTGCGCGGCGAGGGCTCGTGGTTGTGGGACGGCGAGGGGGAGCGCTATCTCGACTTCCTGTGCGGCATCTCGGTCACGAGTCTCGGCCACTGCCACCCCGCTGTCGTGGCGGCCGTGCGCGAGCAGGTCGGCACGCTGATGCACACCAGCAACCTGTTCTACACCGAGCCCGCGATGCGCCTAGCCGAGCGCCTATCGGCGTCGAGCCTTGGCGGCAAGGTCTACTTTTGCAACTCCGGCGCCGAGGCCAACGAGGCCGCGATCAAGCTTGCGCGCAAGGCGCGCCCGCGTGGCGATGTGGTGGTTGTGCTCGGCGCCTTCCACGGCCGCACCTACGGCGCGCTCTCAGCGACCCCGCAGGAGTCAAAGCAAGCGCCGTTCGCACCCCTGGTGCCGGGCTTCCGCGCGGTCCCGGCCGAGCCCGGCGCGCTCGCTGGTGCCGTGAACGAGCACACCGCGGCCGTGCTGCTCGAGCCGATCCAGGGGGAGACCGGCGTAAACGTAATGAGCGAAGAGTTCCTGCTCGCGGCCCGCGCCGCCTGCGACGAGCACGGTGCGGCGCTCGTGTTCGACGAGATCCAAACCGGCATGGGTCGCACCGGCACGCTGTGGGCATACGAGCAAACCGGTGTCGTGCCCGACGCCATCACGAGCGCCAAGGCGCTCGGCGGCGGGCTGCCGATCGGCGCGCTCGTCACCGGGCCACGCCTGGCCGACGTGCTGCAGCCGGGCGATCACGGCTCCACTTTCGCCGGTGGTCCGGTCGTGGCGAGCGCGGCGCTGGCTGCGCTCGGAGCCACCGACGATCCCACGCTGCTTGCCTCGGTGCGCGCGCTGGGCGAGCGTCTGGTCGAGGGGCTCTCACAATTGCCGCACGTGCTCAGCGTGCGCGGACGCGGTCTGATGCTCGCCTGCGAGCTCGACATCCCCGCGCCGGAGGTGGTCAGCCGTGCGCTGCTTGAGCAGCGCCTGGTCGCGAATGCCACAGGACCCTCCACTGTGCGACTGTTGCCGCCACTAACGATCTCCCCTGAGGAGATCGAGGAGGGGCTCGCCCGTCTCGGCCGGGCCCTCGCCGGATAAGGTTCCGCGCCGTGAGCGACTCCACCCACAACTTTCCCCCGTCGACCGCCTCCTATGAGGCGGACCCTGAGAACGTGCATCGTGTGCTGCTGCTGTATTCCGGCGGTCTCGACACGAGCGTGATGCTCAAGTGGATCCAGGACTCCTACGAAGCCGAGGTCGTGTGCCTGACCGTCAACCTCGGCCAGCCCGGCGAGGACTACGAGGTGATCTCCGAGAAGGCGCTGCGCCTGGGGGCGCTCGAATGTCACGTCGTGGACGCTCGCGAGGAGTTTGCGCGCGAGTACATAGTCCCCGCGATCAAGGCCAACGCGCTCTACGGCGGCGGCTACCCGCTGTTCACAGCGCTCGGCCGGCCCCTGATTGCCAAGCTCGCGGTCGAGTACGCGCGCCGCTCCGGTTGCGACACGATCGCCCACGGCTGCACCGGCAAGGGCAACGACCAGGTGCGAATCGAGGCCACGGTAGCCACGCTGGCCCCTGAGCTAAAGACGATCGCGCCGGTGCGCTCCTGGCAGATGGGCCGCGAGGAGGAGATCGCCTATGCGCGCGAGCACGGCATCCCGGTTAAGGGCGGCACCGAGATTGCCCCATATTCGATCGACGACAACCTGTGGGGACGCTCCTCGGAGGGACGCTGGATCGAGGAGCTGGATCACGCCCCCGAGGACGACGTCTTCCAGCTCGTCACGCGCCCAGAGCTGGCGCCCGACGAGTCCGAGATCGTAGAGGTCGAGTTCGAGCGCGGTGTGCCCGTTGGCTTGAACGGAGAGCGGCTCGCGCTGGTGGAGCTGCTCGAACGCGCCGCCGAGATCGCCGCCCGCCACGGCGTCGGCATCGTCGATCACATCGAGGACCGCATCGTCGGCCTGAAGGTGCGCGACATCTACGAGGCCCCTGCTGCCGCGATCCTGCTGCCCGCCCACCAGGACCTAGAGAAGCTTGTTTGCACGATCCACCAGAACCAGTTCAAGGCGGGGCTCGACCGCCAGTGGGCCTATCTCGTCTATGCGGGCCTGTGGTGGGAGCCGTTGCGCGCCGACCTCGACGCCTATATGGACAGCGTCAACTCGCAGGTCAGCGGCACGATCGGTCTGAAGCTCTACAAGGGCCATGCGCGCGTTGTCACGCGTTCCTCGCCGCACGCGGTGTACGACCAGTCGCTCGCCTCCTTCGGCGAGTCGGGCGGCCTCTTCTCCCAGAGCGCCTCGCCCGGTTTCATCGAGCTGTGGTCGCTGCAGTCGCGCATGGCCTGGCGTCTTCGCAACGAGTAGCGCCGGCCCGCATCGGCGGGACCGTCCGGACCCACCTCTAGGGTCTCAGCCAATGATGATCGAGGAGAGCGAGACTCCCGACGTGGGTCCGCAGTCCGACGCGGCCGCGAACGTCTTGGCCGAGCGTCGCGCGCGTCACGCCGACCCCGCCGTCATCCGCCGCGCCGACGCCGCCGAGGCGGCGGTGCGCAACCTCGAGACGCACCTGGCGGCGCTGGAGCGGCGCTTGGAGGAGGTCGGTCGCGAGCGCGAGCGCATCGCCGAGCAGCTCAGCGAACGCGAATCCGACGTGCGCAACGTCAAGCAGCGCGAGTTCGTCGAGCAGCAGCTGCGCGTCGAGGCCGAGCAGCGCAGCGAGCGCTTGCAGCGCGAGATGCGCGCCGAGATCCAGGAGCTGGGCGGTCGCCTTGAGGAGACCGAGCGCCACGTGCGCGAGTTGGACGCCGAGCTGGCGCAGTTGCGCGAGCGCGATGCGCGCCTGGTGCCGATCGTGCGCGAGCTGATGGAAGTCGCCGCCGGGTTGCGCAGTGGCTTTGAGCGCGAGCTGAGCGCGCTGCGCGAGGAGCTTCAGCAGCAGGTCGTGTGGGAGCGCGAGACATACGTGCGCGAGCTGACCGCGATGGGCGCTCGCATGGAGGATCTGCGCTTCGAGTTGACCCGTACCGCGGACGACCTGCGCGCGCAGCTCGCCGCCGAGCCCCCAAGCGCCACCCTGCTGGAGCACACGAGCGTGCCGGAGTCCGAGCGCGAGGCGGCCCATCGCCGCGAGATGGCCGACGCGCTGGTCGCGGCCGTCGAACGCCTGCGTACCCGTGTCGCGGAGGTCAAGGAGGCCGAAGTAGCGGAGGCGCCCGTGCCGCCCGAGGTGGCACAGGCGCCTGCGGAGCAGTCGCAGGTGATCGTCGAGCCGGTGGAGGGCCCGCTGGCGCCCGAGCCGGTCGTGGAGTTCGCGCCGGCCGTCGAGTCGCTCCCGGTCGAGCCGCCGGCACCGGAGCCTGCCGCTGTCGAGCCGGAACCGGCGGATGAGCCAGCCGTCGAGGAGGCGAGAGTCGAGCCTGCGGTCAGCGGTTATGTGCCCGCGAAAACGTCGCCAGCCGAGACGCCTGCGGCGGGCAATTACACGGGCTACAGGCCTGTCGAGGAGCCCGCGACAGTGGAGCCGGCCGCCGAGGAGCCACCGGTCGCCGACGAGTCGGCTGCCGAGGAGCCGCAGGCGGCCGAGCCGCTTGTCGAGGCGTCGGTCATCGCGCAGGAGCCGCCGGCCGTCTCGGAGCCGCTTATCGAGGACTCGGCTGTTGAGGAGCCAGCCGTCGAAGGGGAGTCGGCCGCCGTCGAGGAGCCGCTCGTCGAGGAGGAGCCGGCGATTGAGGAGCCGGCCAGCGAGGGGACAGGCGCCGAGGAGCCGCCCGCGACGGAGCCGGTGGCCGAGGAGTCCGCGGCACACGATGTCGGCCTCGGTGGAATCCACAGGCACGAGTCGCCGGTCGTAGAGTCGCCGCTCGGCGGCCTCGGCCCGAATGGCACGCTCAGCACAAAAGTCGTCACCTCCGAGCCGGTCGCATTGCAAACCCGCCTGCTTTCTGTGCCGGAGAAGCGGGTCTCGTGGCTCGCTCCCGCGATTCGCGGGCTCGCCGCGCAACGCGACGCAAAGCTCGCGGCCGAACTTGTGATCGAGCTGCTGCCCGCCCAGCGACAGGTCATCGAGGGTCAGCTCAACTACGAGATCAAGATCGCCGAGCTTGGCTCCTTCTATGTGGCGCTCGATCCCGCCAGCGCGGTCATATCCAGAGAACCGCGCGGCGCCGTGGAGTTCTCACTGGAGGGCTCGGTCGCGGCCTTTAGCGAGCTTGCCGCCGGTGGCACGACGCGCAGGCATCGTGGCCTGCGCATTCGCAAAGGCAAAAGTCGCGCGCGCGAGCTGCTGAAGGCGCGCCGCCAGCCGCTCGCGCTCGCCGACCTGGCGGCCGGCGAAGTGGACATCTGGCCGGGCCTGCTGCTGCTTGCGATGGCGGAGGCGATCGACCCCACCTGGACCACAGGGCGCCGCTTCGAGCTGGCCTTCGACATTCAGGACGCCGAGGGAATCGTCATCTACGTCCGTGTGTGTGACGGCGAGCCGATCCTCGTCAGCCGCACCCCCGCCGGGCAGCCGATAGCCACGATCTCACTCAGCGCGCACGCGCTCGTGTGCCTGCTCGCGGGCACTCAGGCACCATCCGAGCATCGCGCGACGGTGCTCGGCGACGCGACCTCAGTGGACATGTTTCTGCAGTGGACGGCCCGCGCTCAGGGCCTATCCGCCGCAACCTCTTGAGGGCGCTCCAGCCGCGAGCTTGCTCCGCCGCCCCGGCGGTTAGCATCCAGCCTCGGTGAGCACCCCTTCCTGCGCCCATCTGCACGTTCACTCCGAGTACTCGCTGCTCGACGGAGCCTGCGGGATCGATGCGCTCGCCCGGCGCGCCGCCGAGTTCGGCCAACCCGCGCTCGGGCTCACCGATCACGGCGTGATGAACGGCATGGTCGAGCTTCACAAGGCGTGCACGAAGCACGGTGTGAAGCCGATCTTCGGATGCGAGATATACCTCGTCGAGGATCACGAGGCAGCCAAAACGAAGAGCCCCGGGACGCGCATCGAGCGCAACCACCTCACGCTGTTGGCCCACAACGACACCGGCTATCGCAACCTCGTGCAGCTGTCCTCCGCAGGCTTTCTGGAAGGGCTGCACAGGGGCAAGCCCACCGTCGACCTCGCCCAGATCGAGCGGCGCTCTGAGGGCATCGTCGCGCTCACCGGCTGCCTCGCGTCGCGCTTCTGCCAACGACTGCTCGACGACCGCCCGGGCGACGCGCGAGCGCACGCCGACGATCTCATGCGCGTCTTCGGGCAGGACAACGTCTACTTCGAGGTTCAGAAGAACGGTCTCTCAGAGCAGGACAAGTGCAACGAGGGCATCGTCAAGATCGCACGCGAGATGGGTGGCAGCCTCGTCGGCACCGGCGACGTGCACTACCTGCGCCGCGAGGACTACGACCATCACACGGCGCTGTTGTGCGTGCAAACCAAGAGCACGCTCGCGGCGCCGAAGATGACCTTCGAGACCAACGAGTTCTACCTGCGCGACAGCGCCGAGATGGTAAGCGCCTTCGCGGAGTGGCCGGAGGCGATCGCGAGCACGCTTGAGATCGCCGAGCGCTGCTCGGTAGCGCTCGAGCTGGACAAGCAGCTGATCCCCAAATACCCCACCCCCGAGGGCGTCTCCGAGCGTGACTACCTGCGCGAGCAGGTACGGCTCGGCCTGAATGTCCGCTATGGCGACCCGCCGCCCGCGGAGGCGCTCGAGCGCATGGACATGGAGCTTGGGGTGATCGACCGGATGGGCTTCAACGCCTACTTCCTGATCGTGTGGGACTTCGTCAAGTTCGCCAAGGAGAACGGCATCGCGGTAGGCCCCGGTCGCGGCTCGGCGGCCGGCTCGATCGTCTCCTACTGCCTGGCCATCACCGACGTCGACCCGCTGCGCTACGACCTGCTGTTCGAGCGCTTCCTGAACCCCGAGCGCGTATCGATGCCCGATATCGACATCGACTTCTCCGTGCGCGGGCGCGAGCGCGTGATGCGCTACGTCACCGAGAAGTACGGGCGCGAGTCGGTCGCGCAGATCGTCACATTCGGCAAGATGTTCCCGCGAGCCGCCACCCGCGACGCCGCGCGCGTGCTCGGCTATGACTACGGTTCCGGTGACCGTCTGGCGAAGCTGATCCCCGACCCGATCATGGGCCGCGCGCCGTCGTTCGAGGACTGCCTGAAATCCGGCGAACCGCTGCGCAAGGCATACGACGAGGAGCCCGACGCGCGGCGCATCGTCGACGTCGCCAAGGGCCTGGAGGGGATCGTGCGCAACTCCTCGATCCACGCCGCCGCGGTGGTGATCGCCGACCGTCCGCTCACCGACATCGTGCCGCTGCAGCTCGCCGACGCCGGCACGGGGGAGAACGGAGAGCGCACCTACCGCACCGTCACCCAGTTCTCGATGAAGCCGATCGAGGAAATCGGCCTGCTCAAGATGGACTTCCTAGGGTTGCGCAACCTTGACGTGATCGAGGACGCGCTCGACATCATCGAGCGCTCCAGCCGCGATGCTGACGGACAGGGTGGGGGGCGGCTCGACATGTCCAGGCTGCCACTCGACGACGCCCGTACGTATGAAATGCTCGCCCGCGGCGACTCGATCGGCGTGTTCCAGTTCGAGTCCGAGGGGATGCGCGAGGCGCTGAAGAAGGTGCGCCCCGACGAGTTCAACGACCTGGTCGCACTCAACGCCCTATACCGCCCGGGCGCGATGGACCAGATCCCGGTGTACGCGAGGGGCAAGCACAACCCGCAGGCGATCTCCTATCCCGACGAGCGCCTGCGCCCGATCCTCGAGTCCTCCATGGGAGTGATCCTCTACCAGGAGCAGGCGATGCAGATCTCCAAGGAGATCGCCGGCTTCTCCGGTGCCAAGGCCGACGATCTGCGCAAGGCGATCGGCAAGAAGAACCGCCAGGCGATGGCCGCCCTGAAGCCCGAGTTCGTGGAAGGCTGCAAGGCCTCGGGCACGAGCCCGCAAACGATCGATCTGCTGTGGCAAACCAACGAAAAATCGGCCGACTACTCCTTCAACAAGTCACACGCCGCCTGCTACGCCCTGATCGCCTACCGCACCGCCTGGCTGAAGGCCAACCACACCCCTGAGTACATGGCGGCGCTGATTTCCTCGGTGATGTCCACCAAGGACAAGGTGCCTTTCTTCGTCGCCCGCTGCGAGGAGATGGGCATCGAGATCCTGCCACCCGATGTCAACCTCTCAGACCACGAGTTCACCGTCGTGGAGGGCAACATCCGCTTCGGCCTCGACGCGGTCAAGGGCGTTGGCTACCAGGCGGTGGAGGCGATCAAGCAAGCTCGCGAGGAGGGTGGCGAGTTCGCCTCATTGTGGGATTTCTGCGAGCGGGTGGACAGTCGCGCCGTCAACAAGAAGGCGATCGAGGCGCTGATCAAGTGCGGAGCGCTAGGCTCGACCGGCGCCCCGCGCAAGGGAATGCTCGCCGTGCTCGAAGCCGCCCAGTCAGCCGGCCAGAAGGCTCAGCAGGACGCGCTTGTCGGGCAGGGCTCGATCTTCGACCTGGCGCCGGCGGCGCCCTCCTCCGGCGAGGCCGCGCCGGGAGCGGGACTGCTCAAGCTGAGCCATCCGCCGATCCCCAGCGAGGAGTTCGACCAACCGGAGCTGCTCGCCGTGGAGAAGGAAGCGATCGGCCTGTTCATCTCCGCACACCCGCTGAAGCCGATGCGCGAGGCGCTGCGCGCACGGGCGGACTGCTCGCTCGCCGCTCTGGCCGACCGGCGCGACAAGGATTGGGTGACCGTCGGCGGCATCATCACCGAGTCAAAGCGCATCCGCACTCGCAACGGCGATCACATGATGTTCGCCACGCTCGACGACCTCGAGGGCGCCGTGGAGATCCTCGTGTTCGGCAAGGCGCTCGCCGAGCATGAGGCCGCGCTGGCCGTCGATCAGGTCGTGTTGATCCGCGGTCGCGTCGATCACAAGGAGGCCGGCAAGACATGCGTGGTTGTGCAATCGGTCGAGCGCTTCGCCCCGAGCGAGCAGGAGATCGAGCAGGCCGACAGCGCCGCCAAGGCGAGTTCGATGGCGCAGGCCGCCGCCGCCAAGCCCGTGCGCCTGCAGGTGCACGCCGCCCACCTACCCGCGAGTGCGATCGAGGACGTGAAGGACATCATCGAGTCCCATCGCGGCCCAGCCGAGGTCGTGCTCGAGATGATGACCAGCGCCGGCCTGCGCATCCTGCGCCTCGGCGAGTCCTACCGAGTGCAGCACACCCCGGGAGTTCGCGCGGAGCTTGAAGCAGCGCTCGCGCCCGTGACAGCGCTCGCCGCCACCGCTTAGCGCCTCCTCTTACTCCTCTTACGCTCCCGCACACCGCGCTCGTGCAGCTTCATCGCGAGCTGCACCTCCTCGCGGGTCGCGCCCGAGCGGTTCACTCCGGGGGTCTCGAGAATGCACGGCAGATCCTGCAGCTCTGGCGCCGCCAGGAACGCGACACAGCCCTGCTCGCCCAGCTCACCCTCGCCGACGTTCGCGTGGCGGTCGCGATTGGA
>DATNKN010000450.1:0-20228 GCA_035603375.1 Solirubrobacteraceae bacterium | reverse complement strand
AGGGACGCTGCAGCTCCACTCGCAGCCCCTGCGGGCCGAACGCGTCGAGCAGGAGCCGTGCCGTGGGCTCCTCGCGGATGCCGTGCTCGGCGCAACCGGTTAGGCACACGAGCCCCTCGGCGTGGTCGAGCACCGTCCGCAAGGACACCGAAGGCTCGGAGCGCTCGCGACCCGTGCCTTCGCGCGTACCGGCATGTGCGTGCGTGAGTATGCGGCACAGGTTTCCCCAACCGCGCGCGTCGCTCACGAGCAGCGTCAGGTGCGCGATGCGTGCCTCTCCCCCACTACGACCACCCCTTACCTCCTCCGGAGCACTCGAGGGCACCCGGCCTTCCACGATCGCGTCGACCTCAGCACCATGGATCGCCCGCACACCCACCTCCCGCGCGGACTGGGCAAGCTCCATCGAGCCCGACACCGAGTTATGGTCGGTGAGCGCCAGGGCGGTGTGTCCAAGCTCGGCAGCGCTGTGAGCGAGCTCGTGGGGCAGCGACACCCCGTCCAGAAACGAGTAGGCCGAGTGGCAGTGCAGCTCCAGGTATGGCGGCGTGCCGGGCGGGGCGGATGTCATCGGCGAACCCTCGGCTCCCTCACGAGCCCTGGGTGAACCAACTGCCCGCGCACAGGTCGTGGAACACGATCAGATTGCGCCCGTGCGTGCTCACCAGCTCCCAGTAGCGGCGGCGCAAGGGCTGCTCGGTCCACCAGCGGTCCTCCACCAGCCACGACTCGCGCACAGCTTCCACCCGCTCGCCATCGACCTCCCACGGGGTGCCGCCACGCGAGCGGACTCGGGCGGCACGAGGCAGGTTCAGGGCACGAGGACGACTCGTCCCAGCCGGCGATCGAGACGGAGCCGGAACCCGCGGAGGACCGATGCTCCGAGTAGCCCTCATCCTGGAAGAGGCGTGAGTACGACGCGGCGCTCGGGCACGCGTGACTGTGGATCGACGCACACGGCGCGCAGCGCGGCGTCCGCTCCCGCCACCGTGCGCATCTGCTTGACCGCCTCCTCCAGGCGCTCCCGCCGCGCCTGCGCGCTCTGCTCGAGCAGCGTATGTTGCTCGCCGGCAGCGGGACCGAAGCGCTCAACGCGCAGGCGCAACGACTCGGCGGGCGCCGGCAACAGGGGCAGGCGCAGCGACAACGCCAGGCTCACACGCCTGGCGTCGCTGAGCGCCTGGCGAAATACGACTCGCTCGCGCCAGGTTCCCCCGCTCACGAGCCGCGCCGAGAGCACGACCGAGCGCAGCGTCCTGCCGCGGCGCTCGGGACGCGCGAGCAGCCGGTCGACGAGCACCCCGAGCACACGCCGCAGCATCTCCCCGCTACCGGCGTCCCCCACGTCCATGTGCTCCTCCAACCCCTCCTCGACGCCACGCGGCACGAGCGGCCCGTCTTCACCGCTCGCCAGGCGATGGGCGAGGATGCCCGGCTCGCCGAAGCGATCGGCGAGCGCGTCACGCGAGGCGGAGCGGGCCGTTTCCTGGCCAGAGCGGACGGGCGCCAGTTCGCGCAGTTCCCCAAGCGTACGCACGCCGAGGCGCTTCAGTGGCTCCACCAGCGCCGCTGTCTGCTCGCGAAAGCCCAGCAGCTCGACGGGGCGAGTGGCGAGATAGCGGTGTGCTCCCCGTGCGTCTATGACCTTCGCGCGCCGAGCGCTCGCCTCGAGCGCCGCGGCCAGCGCACAGAAGCGCGTTGGGCCCACACCGATCTTCACGGGTCGGTCAAGCGCACGGCGCGCAAGCGCGATCGTGCTTGCATCCGAGCCGTGCATCCCACGCAACCCGCTTGCGTCGAAGTAGGCAAGTCCCTCGCGCGCCGGCTCGACCGTGGCACCGATGCCCTCAAGCGCACACACAACCCCCTCCCACGTTTCGGCCACCGCAAGCGGATCGGCCGCCACCAGCTCAAGCTCCGGGCAGCGTGCAAGCGCCTCCCCCAGGGCCATACCGGCGCTCACCCCAAGCGCCTCAGCGGACCCCGAAGCCTCCCCCACGCGTAGCTCTGCCCCTGCCATCGGGGCGAGCGCGAGCGCCCTGCCCGCCAAGGCGCTCGCTCCGCCGGCGGCGACTGTCAGCGCAAAGCGAGGTATGTGGACGCACACGACCATAGGCGAACGTATGTTCGCATACGTTCAGGCCGCCGCAACAGACAGTTGACTCAGTCCATACCCAAGGGGCCGCTGGCCGACCCGCTGAGGAACTGCCGCACGAAGGGGTTCTCCGAGGAGAACATCCGTTCGGCGTCGCCGGCCTCCACGATCCGTCCGCGCCAAAGCAGCGCTATGTACTCGCCAATCTGGCGCGCAGAGGCGATGTTGTGGGTCACGACGATGTAGGTGCCGCGGTGGATCTCGTGCATCTCCTGGATCAGTTCGCACAGCAATGCGGTACGCACCGGATCGAGGCCCGAGTCGGGCTCGTCGAAGATCACGATGTCCGGTTCGGTCACGAGCGCGCGCGCGAAGCCGGCGCGCTTGCGCATCCCGCCTGAGAGCTGCGAGGGAGCGTCGTCCATCGCCTCGGCGAGGCCCACGTCGGCCAAGCGCTGGCGCACCCGCTCGCCGATCTGACCCTCGGACATGTCTGTGTGCTGGCGCAGTGGGAACGCGACGTTGTCGAACACCGACATCGAACCGAACAGGGCGCCGTCCTGGAACAGCACGCCGATCTTGCGGCGTAGCTCTAGCAGCTTGGGCATCGTCAGCGTGGGAACCGAGTTGCCGAGCACCTGGATGTCACCCGAGTCGGGGAACATCAGGCCGATCAGATGCTTGATGAGCACGCTCTTGCCGGTGCCGGAAGGACCGAGCACGACCGTGATCGTGTCGTCGGGGATCGCGACGTTGAGCCCGTTGAGCACGGGAATGCCGGCCAGGCGCTTGACCACGTCCACGCAGCGGATCGACCACTCGCGGTCGGTCGACTCGCCCGCCAGGTCGAGGTGGCCGCCGGTCGAGTGGTACTGAAACTCCTCGACGTCCTCCTGCACCCCCACGGACGCATCAAGGCCGGCCGCCCCCTCGCTGCCCACCTCGTCCCCGTGAACTCCCTCGACACCCTCCACAGACACAGATACTAGTGATCGCGGAAGACCCGATCAACCGCGACCGGCGATTGTCGTCGCGCCCGGACGGCACATACATTGGTACCAGTTCATACATATCACTCTTGACAAGCGAGGGCCGTTAGGTCTACGATCCCGCCAGGGAGGTAGGTGACATGCTTCACAGCAGGCCCTCCGACACTGAATCGGAGCCAGCGCAGGACTCATCCGTGAGCGCGGCGACCACCGTAGCTAGCACTCCCCGCCGCGATCCGCGCAGGCGGATACTCGGCGCGATGATCGAGACGGTGGCGCAACGCGGATACGATCGCACCACCGTCAGCCGTGTGCTCGCAAGCTCAGGCGTGCAGGAGGCGGTGTTCAGCGAGCACTTCCGCGACAAGCACGACTGCTTCTGTGAGGCTGTAGACGACTTGATCGGACGCGCTGAGCTTGCGGCGCTCGAGTGCTTCCAGCGCGATGCCCCCTGGCACGAGCGGGTGCGTGGCGGTCTGGAGAGCCTACTGGGGGGGCTTGCCCACGATCCGGCGGCGGCGCGGGTGGTGCTCGTCGAGATGCTGAGCGCGGGACCGGACGCACGCGAGCGCCAACGCTCCACTCTCGCGCTGTTCGCGTCGCTGATCGAGCAGGGACGCAGGGAGTGTCCCGACGGCGAGCACCTACCCGAGCAAACCTCGGAAGCGATCGTCGGCGGAATCGCCTCGATCCTGCATCGACGCGCACTACAGGGGAACACCGCCGAACTCCCCGACCTGCACGCTGATCTCACCTACTTTGCGCTGCTCCCCTACCTGGACCACGAGCGCGCGATGGCCGTCGCCGGCCTGAGCTAGCCCTGAGTACACGCCTCCTGACCACGCGGATTCCGCACGCGGAAGGAGACACCGGCCGTCAAGGAACCCTGAGAGCTCTACGGCGTGGCGTGCGGGAACTGGCTGGTTTGGCCGTTGAACGTGAACGGCCCCTGCTGCACACAGGCCGGGGCGGCAACGGAGTTGGAGGCGCTTTCCGGCGCGTTGACGATGTGGTATTCGATCAGCTGTTCGATGATGCTCTGTGTGATCGTGCCGAGCGCCGGCCCACTCGCCGAGGGTGCTGAGTTGGCGCAGGAGGCGCTACTGAACACCTGTAGGCCGCTGGCGAGCGTGCGGAAAGCACCAGGCTGCGGGTAGGCGTTGCCGCGGTTGGTGCCGATCCGCTGCGGGTACACCGACAGGCCTTCGGGCTCGAGCACGTTCATAGCCTTCAGGAGATGCTGCTGAGGGCCGCCGGGAATGTTCGTGTTTTTCCCGTGCGTCTGGGTGGAGGCGGCCGCGTTGGCGAACAGTCCCTGCAGCTCTGGCACGTACTCGCTGAGGTACTGGAAGAAGGGGTTGAAGTTGTGCAGCCCAGTACTCGTCGCTCCGACCAGCGGGACCAATAGGTCGAATATCTTTTTGGTCTGTGGCAACCCCTTCTTGCCGGCCTGTGTGAAGGGTCCTAGCGATGTCAGCAGCGAGTTGAACGGTGGCGTGAACGGCTCCAGCGATTTCAACAGCGAAGTCAGCTGTTCCTGGGCGGGACGGAACTGGTTGAGGAACGGTTCGGTGTTGACCGCGAAAGCGTCGACGCTGCGCAGCGCCGTCTGCGAGCTGCGCTCGAACGCGGGCGCCAAGCGGATGAATTCGGCCCACCCCTGGCTTCCTTCGGCGAGGCCGTGGACCGCGGCCTCGCCCTTTTCGAGGAAGCCGCGGTATTGACCCTCGCGTGCCGTCAGGGCGTCGAAGACCACGCCGGTGTTGTGGATAGTCGCCCGCAGCGCGCCTTCCTGTGAGGCGAGTATCCCGACCAGCTTGTTGGAGTCTTCAATGAACGGCTGGGTCTCGGCGAACCCGGCGTTGATCTGTTCGCCGCGACCGCCGATGCCTTCCGCCTGCGATTGCATCCACTGCTGGAACGCCGCGCGCGTTTCGGGGGTGAAGGTCGAGAGGATGTCATCGAGTGTGACCGACGGTTCCACGTGAGCGATTGGTAGCTGTCCGTTGTCCGGCAGCGAAGCCGTTGCGATCTTTGGGGGCAACAGCTGCACGTAGGTCTCGCCCAGCAGCGTCTTTTCGCGTAGCGTCACGCGCGTGTTGGACGCGATCGGTGCGTATTTGCTGGCGAGTTCGACCGTCGCGTGGGTAAGCCCGTCCTTGTTGTGTTCGAGGCTGATGACATGGCCGACGTTGACGCCACTGATGCGCACGTCTGATTGTTCGGCGAGCGCGAGCGTGCGGGCGAACTCGATTGTGAAGCGGTAGCCCTTCGGCTTCAGTGGCACCGGGCCGCCGAAGGACTCCCATAGGAACAGCAGCAGTCCGAAGCAGCTCAGCGCGAACAGGACGATCACGAGAATGTTGGCGAGTGTGGGGGCGCGCTTTTGCACTAACGACCTCTCTCTGCCGCAGTCGCCAGACGCGCGAACGCACTGTGCTTGGAACCGAGCAAGTTCATCGTGAGGCCTTTTTTCGACGCTACCCGAGCGCGAGTCGCGGCGGCCTTCGCGGTGCTCGCCGTACCGGCCCCCTTGACCAGGCCGAGTGCCTGGCATTCGGCCCCGGACGGTGGGTTGAAGAGGGCGACGAGCAGCTTTACCGTCGGGTTGACTTCCGAGACGCCCTGCAGGATCGGTAGCACTTCACAGTTCAGATAGACGAGCGTGCGCCCGATCGGCCCATGAGCGTCTGCCGTACTGAGCACGCTGTTGAGGTCGTGGCTGGCCCAGTTGAGGAAGAACAAGAAGCCGCCCTGCTTGGGACCGGGGTTGTAGGCGAGCTCGTTGAACAGTTCGTTGAAGACCGAGAAGCCGCTCTGCAGCTTGGGGAAGGCTTCGCCGAGTTCCTTGATCGACGGTCCGAGCTGCTGGATGACCGGCGTCACTTCGCGCGCGAACGGCCTGATCTCGTTCTTGATGATCGGCGTCGTTTCCAGGAAGGACTTGCGCGCCGCTTCCTGGGCGGGGCCGAGCACCTTCGCGAACGGTTCGAGCGCGTGCAGCGTCGATCCCGTCACACTGGCGGTCGTCGCGAGCTTGACGGCGGCCCTGTTGGCCTTGGCCAGGGCACCAGGGAACAGCTGCAGCGTGCGCTGAACACTCTGGTTTTGTTCTGCAAACACTTGGAAGACGGCGTTGGAGGACTCGACCAGCTGTGCGAATTCGGTGTCCTTGTTGCCGAGCGCGCTCAGGATCAGCTGGAAGTTGTGGATGCCGCGTTCGATGTTCTCGTGGCGCAGGTGCAGTTCCTTGGTTATCTCGTTGGTCAGGCGCGAAATCGGATCGAAGCGCTTGAACGTCGCCGAGAGGTTCGCCGAGTTGCCCTTCAGGCCGATGCCGGCGCCGTCGATCAGCTCCTGCAGGTATTCGCGCGTTTCCGCGTCGAGCGAGGAGAGGAACTCCTCGAAGTTGACGTCCGGCGCCGTCTGGGAAAGCGGGACCGTGTAGCCACCCGGCACGCGTCCGGAACGCGGCGTGCCCGGGTCGACCTCGACCGTCATATCCTTCAGCTGCGTCTTGGGGCGCAGCAGCATCGTCGCATCGCGGTAGATGTAGGCGGCGTACTTGGGTGTGATGTTCATCGTCACGAGCGCGTCGCCTTCGTGCAGATCGACGCTCGCGATTTCGCCGATCTTGGCACCCGCGATCGTGACCGACTGCCCCTGGCCCGGGGTGATCGCCTGTCCGGTTTGGAACTCGCCCTTCAACGTGAAGTAGCTCTTGCCGACCACCGGCACCCAGCTCGGCAGCGACAGACGCTCGTGGGAGAGAATGTAGCCGCCAACGAACAGGGCGATCAGGACCATCGCCACGATCGAGATGAAAGCGGTGCGGTAGCGCTCGATCTGGCCGAGCAAACCGCGTTCGCCATGGTGCTCCTCGCTCGTCACGATCCGCTCCCTTCATGACCAACGGGCCCGTGAGCCGGTCTAGGAGCAAGCGAGACAAGGACGCAGGGAGCGTGGCGTGCTTGGCACGCGAGCGACCGAGGACGCAGTATCGCGCGGCTCATCGACCGGCTCACGATCCGCTCCCGTCGGCTGGGCCTTCTGAGAGAGGACCGTTGAAGTTGGGGACCGCCTGCGTGTAGCACGGCACCAGCGGCTTGTAGGGGGGCTCGGTTGCCGGGAAGGCCGGTCGTGTGCCGAGCGGGGCTTGGGAAGTGTGGGCGAGCACGGGAAGACCGGTGGCGGTGGTCACGCCGACGACCTTGGCTGGCGCCGACTTGAGCGTTTGGCTACCGGTGCTGATCATGAAGCGGGTGAGCGGGCCGTTGCCGTCGAAGCTCTGCCCAAGACCGGCGAGGCCGGCCATCGCGTACCAGAACTCCTTGTAGCTTTCCACGCCAGAAGTGCTCGCTCCGTCCTGCAGCTTGACGTTGCCGGACGGGAAGAATACGTTGCTCAGGCACTTGGAGAACAGGTCGGTTTCTTTGAGGAACGCCGGCTGCGGCACGACCAGGCTCGCGAGCGTCGGGGCCGCTGCTTGCAGGCCCTTGGCGAAGCCGCCGAGTTCTTGGGGTCCGAGTAGCGCCTTGACCTGTTCGATCCAGGGGAAGCCGGCGGCAATGGTGGACCCAGTCTGTTCGGTGCTGTGCGCGAGCTCAAGCGAGAATTTCCTGATCGTGGGCGAGGCGGCATTGAAGTTGGTAAACGCACGCGCGCCGTTGTGCAGAGCGCCGGGCAACTGGGCGAAAGTGGCGCTCAGGCTCGTGGACTGAGCGGCGAGTGAGCCGAGGAACGTGTTGAAGTTGCCGATCAGTTCGCCGAGCTGCTGCTCGTGCACGTTGAGCTGTGAGCTGAATTTTTCGGTGCCGGCAATCAGTTTGGAGATGTCGTGTTCTTCCACGCCACCGAGCGCCTGGGTGACGATCGCCCCGTTCTTCAGAGCTTCCGGGCTGTCGATATAGAGCTGTTTGAGCGCCTGCGCGGCGTTCAGGTTGCGTACGACCGGGCTCTGTTCGGCGTTCTCGGCGGCGGTCGGCTCGCGTGTCAGCGCGGAGCCGAATTCGATCAGCAGCGTTTGCAGGTTGGCGCGCGTGTCGGTCGTGAGCGCGTCGAGAACCTGGTCGAGCTGGACCGGGTCCGAGGTTTGACTGACGGGGATCGTGGCGCCGGAGGAGAGCGTCCGCGCGGAGGGCGTGCCGGGCTGCAGTTCGACGAACCAGTTGCCTTCGAGCAGGATGCGCGCGCGGATCTTCAGCGTCGCGTCGGCATGGATCGGCAGGCCGTCTTTGGAGATTTCCATGCTCACGACCCCGGTATTGCCTACTCGCTTGACCGAGCTGACGGTGCCGACGTTGACGCCGGCGATGCGCACGGGCGATTTGGGGGCGATGTTGACGGCCGTGTTGAACGCCGCGTTGAGGCGGAAGCCGTGCTCGTCAGGAATGCGCTTGGTGAAACCGAAATAGACGACGATCGCCGTGATGACGATCACGACGAGCCCGAAGCGCACGGGGTTTGACCTCTGCAGCTCGACGACGGGCAGCTCGTCGTATCGTTTCCACCAGCGCGTGCGACTCATTTTCCGCTCGCTTTCGAGCTCTTCAGGCCGAGCGCTTCGAGCACCTGCGGCGAGTATTTTTCGCCGAAGAGGTTTTCTTCGCGCGTAGTTTTTTCGGTGCTTGAGGTGCCTACGCCGCCGGGCACGTTGCCGATCGTCGTCTTGCCCTCGGTGTAGGGCTCGTTGCCGGCTTCGCATTCCAGCGGCTGACCGGGCCCCCCGACGATCGGATAGGGGTTGAAGTGCAGGTGGTTATTTTCGACCTGCGGGCCGCTGTGAATCACGGAGGGTCCGTTCGCCGGCGCCGAGGAGGGCAGGCCCTCATTGTTGGGCCCGTTCGGCGACAGGATCGGTGTGGCGCGCGCGACGGTACCGACGCCGATGCTCTGCGAGAGCACGCTCGCCACGTTGCGGAACGTGAGCGTCAAGTAGTTGCACTTGGTCTGCGCCGGAGCAAGTCCGGCGAGCAGCGGGTTGCCAAGGCTGAGTGTGTGCGTGATGCTTTCAATGCCAGTGATCACGATCGGGTTCTTAGCGAACGCGGCGAACGCCTGCGAGGCTTCCGCGACCTCGCTGTTGAGCGCAGTTGCGGCGCGTACGTTGACGGTGCCAACTTCGAAGGCGTGCCCGAGCGGCGCCGCGAGGGTGCGCAGGATCCTCGCGCTGGGACGGAACAGGCGCATGAACTCGGTGGCTTTTTCGATGAACGGGGCCTCAAACGGAAGCGAGTGGGTTGCCTGGCGCAACGCTGGCGGAGCCCCCTTGATCGCCTCTTCAAAGGACGGCGCGACGCTTGCGAAGGCCGTGAAGAAGGTGTCGAGATTGCTGTAGAGGTCGGCCTGCGCCTGGGCCGCCGGTGCCGTTTCTTTGGCTGCGCGATCGAAAGCAACGAACAATTGACCGAAGCCCGTTTGCGGCGAGGCGAGGTTGTGCAGCACGGGGATCGCGTTGACGACCAGCGGACGCAGCGCCACGATTGTTTCGTTGATGCCGATGCCGCGTCCGGCCAGGCCGTTGCCGAAGGCCGTCAGGTTGACCTGGCTGGCGTTGCGCGTCTTTTTGTCGAACATGTCGAAGAGCTGGGAGATTTCGACCGGTTCGCTGGTCTGCGAGACCGGGATCGTGGCTCCTTCTTTGAGCGTCTGCGAGGAGTGGCCCTTGATCAGCGAGAGGTACTTCAGCCCCACCGCGGAGACGGACTGCACGATCGCATGTGTGTTGGCCGGTAGCGGCCCGACGTTCTTTTCGAGTTTCATGGAGACGATCGCCGTCACACGCCCGGTCTTCGGATTTTCATAGGGACGCAGCGAGCTGACAATGCCGACGAGCGTGCCCCCGATCCGCACCTGGTTGCCCTTCTGCAGGCCTGAGGCCTCGGGCAGTTGCACGTTGATGTTGTAGGTGGGCGTGAACGGCAGCCCATTGTTGGCGTTGTAGGAGAGGAATACGGCGACGACCACGATCAATGTCGTGACCGCGCCGATCAGCAGTGGGCTGCCCGCCAGGGAGTTTGAGCGACGGCGATTCATCAGGGCGTCTCCGTCGGGTCGCAGCCAAGTGTGCCGTTGTCCGTGAAGGGCGAGGAGCCGTCGGCCGCCGGTTGGGTGCCGGAGCCGGGGCAGCGACGCAGCTGACCGGTCTTTAGGCCCTGCAGCACCTGCGCCGGGTTGGCGGGTTTGAGTGTGTTGCTGGCGCCGAGTTCGAAGTCGGGGAACATCCCGGCGACGCGGGCATAGTGGCCGTTGGCGTCGTAGTAGCCGGTGGCTTGGCCGAAGTCGCGAGCAAGTCCTTGGAAGTCGGGGCTGTAGGGCCCGAACAGGGCGGTCACGGGCAGCGATTCTTCGGCCGCGCGCACGCCGTCGGGCGAGGCAGTGGTGAGCGCCTGCGCGACTCCGGGCAGCGCGAGCGCGACTTCGGTGAGGTCATTGCTCGAACCGGGCTTGCTGATCGCTTCGCCAAGGTCGGTGACGACCGGTGTGGCGCTGTTGACGAGGGGGCGCAGCTTGGCGAAGAATGGGGCCAACTGCTTAGTGTTCGTCTTGGCCACGTCGACCAGCTTCGTGAGGTCGGCGAGCGTGCCCGGCAGTTCTTCGAAGGTGCGGTTGCCGGTTCTGAAGAAGCCGGGCAGCGCCTTCAGGCCGGAGGCGACGTTGGTCTGCTGAGAAGCGAGCGCGCCGAAGGCCGTGTTTGCGTGGCTTATCAGTTCTGTCAGCTGCCCGCTGCGGTCGGCCAGCGTGGTCGTCGCCTTGGCTGTTTCGATCAGGAAGTTCGTGAACGTCGGCTGTTCGCGCCCCAGCTCGGCGATCACGTGGTCGAGCGCCGCCAGCGCGGGCGGGAAGTAGATCGTGTCCTGCTGCAGAGCGGCGCCTGCGCCGGAGTACTGTTCGGCGAAGCCTTTGATCAGCTGTTGCAGGCCCTTGCGCGTGTCGGCGTTGAAAATGTGGAAGAACTGGTCGAGGTCGGTCACGCTATGGCTGGCGGTGACCGGCAACGTGGCTCCGGACGGCAGCGCAGGGCGATTGTTGGGACCGGGCAGGAGCGCGACGTAGCGGTTGGCGACACTCGAAAGCGAGGGCACCCTGATTTCGCTGGTGCTGCCTTCGTGCAATGGCACGAGCGAAGAGTCCACGTGGATCGTGATGCGCACTCGGTAGTTGGGCAGCAGCACGATGTTCTTGACCGAGCCGACCGGCACCCCACCTACCTGCACCTGATCGCCGCGCACGAGCCCGTAGGCTTCCGCGTAGACCAGCTGGTAGGTGGCGCCTCCGCTGCCACCGAGAACGAGCACGAGCAGCAGGACGACGACGATGGCAAGCGCCCCGAACGCGGCGATGCGCGTTGTGTTTGCTCGCCGCGGGGACGACGCCGCAGGGGGCGGCGGCGCGGAGGGCGGCGGCGGAGACGCCGGGGGGCGCGGTGGAACTGTGGTGGCCATCTCGCTAGTTGCCTTCCACTCCAGCCGCCGTGGCGGCGGTGGAATCGGGGATCGCCGCCGGTGAGGGCTTGGAGCTGACAGTCGGATCGGGGACCTCGCCGAGGCGCGCGACGAGCGCGAGCCACTGCGCGGGCGAGAGCCCTGAGCTTGCAAGCGACGCGGCGCGTGCCGCGCTGCCGCCGCCGGAGGGCGTGTAGGCGAGGTGGATCAGACCGGCGTAGCCCGGCAGTGAAGCACTGGCGGGTAGCCCCGGAAGTGGCGTCGAGCTGACGATTTCGAGCGGCTTCATCGCGCCTTGCAAACCGCGCAGCTTGCGCACGGCGGCACGGATCGAGGTGGATTCCCCGCCGGCGAGCAAGGAAATGCCGTTGACCGCCGATATGTCGACCTCGGCGCTAACGGCTCCCAGCGAGGAGGCGCTGACAGCCGTCGCGGACGAGCGCGGACAACTGCGCGAGGAGACGGTCGGCCGCAGGCCCGACGCCGAGAGGAAGGCGAGCGCGGCGAGCACGCGCCGGTCCACCTGGCCATCCTCGATCAAGCGCCGCTCGCAGGAGGCGATGCGGATTTCGCGATCGCGCGGGAGCTGCTGCTCCAGCTGCGTCTTTGACTCGAGTAGCGCCTGACCGGGGGTGGGCGAAATCTTTGCGAAGGGATCGCGTCCCTTGACGCGCAGCACGGAGGAACTCTGCAGCTTGACCCAACTGTCGAGGATCGGCTTGGGGTCGATCAGCGGCGCGCCGATGCCGGCTGGGCGGATTTGGAAGACGATGTGCGGTTCGGTGCCCGGGCCGACATGTCCGAGGACGGTGCCCGCGATCACCTGCACGCCGACACGCAGCGAATGCAGGTAGACGTTCTCAGAGCCAGCTCTGAACATGCTCGTGGCGTCGGTTGCGGCCGGTGTGGGTGCGCTCACGCCGGGAGCGGTGCCTGTCGCGCCGGCCGTGTGCGCGCCGCCCGAGCCGGCCGCTTCGAGCACCGGATAGAGCGTCGCGAGCGTGCCTAGCTCAGAGTAGGTGTAGGTGTTGCCGTAAGCGTCGAGGAGCGAGATGCTGAGCCCCAGCGATCCGCTCTGCTCGATGCTCACGATGCGCCCGTCCTGCGCGGCGATCACGGGAACGCCAGCCTGCGAGTAGATCGTCGTGCCGGCAACCGTATGCGGGGAAGACGCTTCGACGGTGGGGAACACATCGCTGTAGTGCGAGGCCGCATACACCGGGAAGCGCCCTTCGGTCAGGCCGGTGACCGCTCCGAGCAGCTGCGGCGGGGTGCCGCCGAGCAGCTGAGCGCGCAGCATCACCGAATTGACGTACGCCTGCGAGTGGTTGTAGGAGAACACCGCCGCGCGGATGTCGCTGTCGCCGCCGGCGCTCTTCAGGTAGCGAGCGGCGGCGAAGATCGCGTCGGCCGGGTTGTAGGGGTCCTCGAAACCGCTGTCGTTGACATCGACTCCGTACTGCTGCCACTCGCTCGGCAGGAACTGCATCCAGCCCTCGGCGCCGGCACTGGAGACGTTCAGGTCGCGGCCATAGTCGGTCTCGACTTCGTTGATCGCTGCCAACACCTGCCATGGGATCCCATAGGCGGCTCCGGCTGCCTGGTAGATGGGCAGCAAAAACGGCGGGATGCTGAAGCTGTCGATGAAAAAGCTCGGCACGCCCGAGAATGAGGAGGCGCTCAGCGTCGCCGGCAACGGCGGCGTGATCGCCGAGGGCGACACGGCCTTCGCGCCCGCCGGCGCCGCTGGCGAGCCGGAAACCGTCGGACTCGCATGCGGCGGCACCACAGTGCGCGGCTGGGAGTGCTGTGTGCGCACTTCGGGCGCCACAGGCGGCGCGGGCGCGGTTGTGGTGGTGGGCACGGTCGTCGTAGTGGTCGGGGCGGGGGTTGGGTTGGGATTTGGGGTCGTGCCGGTGGTCGTTGGTGGCGGGGCCGGTTCGGATGGGGTCGGTTCGGCCGGGGGGGCCGGCACAGTCGTCGTGCCGGTCGTGCCGGTTTCGGCCGTCGCCGGTTCGGCGGTGCCGACAGTCGCACTCGCGTCGGCCGCACCCGCGAACGTCAGCGCAAGCAGCGCCACCAGTAGCGGGGAAAGTGCGGTCGTGAGACGTCGTCGGGTCATCGCCATCAGTTGCCCAGCAGGTAGTTGAGGAGCATGCCGCCGGCTTGCGAGCTTTCTTCGCCGGGCGTGTAGTAGGTGGTGCCGGCCGCCGCGCCGCCCACCGGCTGGGCGCTTGACGTCGAGGATGAGCCGATCGACTGGGTGCTCGCGGCACCCGTTTCACCGGCGATCGAGCCTGGATAGCGCGCGATTGCCTGTGCCGGGGTCATGCCTTTCAACACGGCGAGCGTGCGCTGCATGACGAGGCCAGTCGAGTTGGCGCTCGCGGCCGATGCTGTGGCGCTCGACGCGCTGCCTTTGATGAATTTCCCGGTCGAGCAGCCGGGCGCGACCGTGACGGAGTAGGCGAGACAGCTGCCCGCCACGATTTCCGCGCGCAAGAAGTGCCCGAGCGCGTCGTAGCCGTTCTCGTCGCCCGTGCCCAGGTAGATGAAGTCGAGCAGGCGCTCCAAACCGCCGGTGGAGCGTAGGCTCGTAAGCAGGCCCGAGAAGTTGCCGGCAAACGGGTTGGCTTCCTTGCCGAGCGCCTTGGCTAGCGGCAGCAGCGGCTCGACCGCCTTCAGCGCCGGACCGGTAGCCCTGCCTGTGCTGCCAAAAGACTTGAAGAACGTGCTCGAAGCGGTTGAGAACGGGCCGATATTCTTGAACAGCTTGTTGATGCCGGGTGCCGCTACGCCGAGGTCCCTAAGTGCTGGGGTCGTCTGTTCGGCGAAGCGCTGCAGCCGTTCGACGGCCGGCCCAAGTTGTTCGAGGAAGGCGGGGAAGTCGGCGAGGTTCTGGGCGAGCGCGCCGCGCTGGTTGGCTGCAGCTCGGGCGACCTTGCCGCTTTCGTTGATGAAGCTCACAAGCCGTTGACGGTCGGCCGCGAGCGGCGCGACAGCGCGATCGCCTTCTTCGGCGAGATTGGTCAGGACCTTGTTCTCGCTGGCGAGGACCGATAGCAATTTTTCGAGTTCCTGCAGAGCCGGGTTGGCACGCCGGAGGACGGCATTGAGGTCGGCGCCGCGCCCGGCCAAGCCGGCGCCAAACTCGTTGAGGATGATCGTGAAGCGCTGGCGCTCGGGCAGGCGGGTGACATCGCCGAGCAGGTCCACTTCGACTGGACTGTGGGTTTTAGTCACTGGCAGCAGCACCTGGCCGGCGCCTTCCTGTCCGGCCGGAATCGTTTTCAAGAACGGCGGCGCCGGCGTGCCTTCCACGCGCGGCTGGGTCGGCAGGCAGTCCACGTACTTCTCCCCGATGAGTGCCTGTGGGCGGATTTCGCAGCTCGCGTCGGTGCGGAAATTTTGGAAGCTCGGGTCAGTGATGTCGAGCACTACCGCGGCCTGAGCGTGAGGCGTGGGCGTGACCGACCCGACGGTACCGACATCCACCCCGTCGACCTTGACGTTCTCGCCGTTGGTGAGGTTGTTGGCGTCGTCGAAGATCGCGCGGATCGTGTAGTTCCCGCTCGACCCGCCCGCGGAGGTAGCAAGCAGCACGATCGCCACAAGTGCGATCGCACAACCAGCAACCGCCACCGCGGCCATACCCCTCCTGAACCCCTGGCTCTTCGTCCTCAACCCGACCCTACCTCTGTGTTCGATAACGAGTACAGGGCGGCCCATCCTACGGGCCGCCCCGGCTCGCTGCAGCTCGGCATCGACCGCGCCACGATGCGGCGCGCCAATTTCGATCTGTTTCAGTCGATTTCGTCTAAGTCCTGCCGGTGGCCGCTCTCGGCGAGAGCGGCCACCGCGGTGCGCATGTGGCTACCTCCGTCGCAACCCTATTTCTTGGGGCACGGCGCCTTCACGTTGACCGTAACGGTTTCGCCGCTGTAGAACTTCAGTTCGGCCTTGACGGGGAAGCCGCCCTTCGGGCACTTCTTGGGAAGCGTGCCGTAAGACACCAGCTTTTTGCCCTGCTTGATGGCCGCGCCCACCTTGACCTTGATGAATTCAACCGACCCATAGGGCGCTTCGGGCACGGTGATCACGAGCGGGACTTCCGCGGAGAGCACTGGACCGAACGCGCCAGATCCGTTGGTGAACTTGCCGCTGGAGAGGAGTTCGATCGATGCTGGACTGCGGCCTTCGGCGAAGAAAGCGAGGCCCCCACCGGGCTCGAAGAACGGCTGCACGGTCAGCGACTCGTGTACGCGCGTGCCGCCGAAGGCGACGACGCCTTCCGCGCGACCCTGCGGGCCGGCGACCGACTTCTTCGGGCACTTCTGCACTTCGTGGCTTTCGAGAGTCGCCATCGGGCACCCCGTGAAGCCTTTCGTGTCAAGCTTCGAGCCGGCTGGCGTATAGAAAGTCACGCCGACCAATGGCGACGGAAAGCCGCCGTATTCGGTGCCGCTGATATGGAATTCGGTTTCGACGTCCGTGCCGGCGCCAAGGATGTTTCCAGTGCCCGGGTACGTCGCTCCACCATTGGAGCTCGGATTGACGGGGATCGGAACGGCGGTGACCTTGAGCGTGACGTTCGGCGCCGCCCCCGCGGCTGCCGGCAGGCTCAGAGCCGCTGCGGCAAGGCCGAGCAGGGCCAAACGGGTAGATGCTCTACGCATCAGTTTCTCTCCTCTGTTGATGTGTGCGCCTACGACCCGGGTAGCTCCGGATCCATGACGGTCCGGCGACATCGAGTCCCCTAACGTCTCAGCGGTCGGGGAGCTTTGGCGATTTGCTCGCAAGGTTAGCCGTAACGGCCGACAGGTTCAACTAGGTGGCGTCGGTGGCAGCCGCGAATTCGAGCTGCTCGCCGCTGTAGAGCACGCTCACGGGCTCCACAATCACCTGGCGCGGACCGGCCTCCACGGCGCCCGCCACGAGCGCCTGCAAGCCCAGCGCCCGAGCGGTAGCAACGACCCACTCGCCGGCGCCGGCCTCGCAATACACGGCGTAGCCCGAGCCCATGTTGAACGTCGAGTACGCGCTGTGTGCGTCGAGTCCGGTCTGGGCAACCAGAAACTCCAGCACCTCGGGCACCGGCGGCAGCTCGCGGATGCGATAGCTCAGGGGCTTCGCCGGGCGCATCAGCTTCAAGAGGCCGTGGCCCGTTATGTGGCTCAGATAGGAGATGCGCGCCTCCGATTCCAGCAGCGCCCGCACGAGTGGCACATACATCACGGAGGGGTCGAGTAGAGCCTCACCGAGCGTGCGCCCGCTCGACAGCGCCGTCGAATACCCGTCGGGCAGGCGCTCCGCTACCAGGCGCGCGAGCGAGGCGCCGTTGGCGTGCAGCCCACTCGATGCGACGAGCACGATCTCATCGCCCTCCCGCAGCTCCTCGCCGAGGATCGCGGCGCGTCCGGCAGGCAGCGCACCGACCGCCGCGCCGGCAAGCTCGATGTCGCCCTCGGCGACGAGCCCCGACAGCGACGGCGACTCGCCCCCGCCCCACACACAGCCCGCGTCCACGCAGGCGCGCTGCCAACCCTCAAGCAACGCGGAGGCCCGCCCCGCCTCGGCGTACCACTCTGAGGAGCCGGTGGCGAAGTAGGCGTTTGCGACCAGTGGCAGGGCGCCCACGCAGCAAAGGTCGTTGAGAATCGCGGCAACCGTGTCGTAGGCGACCTCGGCGAAACGGTCGATCCCCTGGCGCTCCAGCACGTGGCGGGCGACGATCGACTTCGTGCCAAGCCCCTCCATGACGAACGCGAGCGTGCTGCCGGCGAACTCGAACACAAACGCTGGCTCTCCGCGCGAGTCATCAATGGCACGCCCCCCGCGGGCCTCGAGCAACGGAGATGTGGCAAGCGCGCGCGCAATCGCCTGGCGCTTGCCCTCGTCGAGCGCGTCGTAGTCCACGCCTGCCGCCTTGTAATCGGCCGATTGCTCGCTCATCGGCGATGATCCTATTCCCACTGCCGAGGAGGAAAGCGATGGACTTCCAAGCGAGCGAGCGCTGCATCGAGTTTCAAGAGCGCCTGCAGGCGTTCATGGACGAGCACATATATCCCGCCGAGCCTGTGTACGAGCGCCAAATGCGCGAGTCCGGCGACCCGCACCACCAGCCGGCCGTCATGGAGGAATTGAAGGTGCGAGCGCGCGAGGCGGGCCTGTGGAACATGTTCCTGCCCGACGCCGACCACGGCGCGGGGCTGTCGAACAGCGACTACGCCCCGCTCGCGGAGATCCTTGGGCGCAGCCATATCGCCTCGGAGGCGTGCAACTGCTCGGCGCCGGACACGGGCAACATGGAGGTGCTGCACCAATTCGCCACACCAGCGCAAAAGGAGCAGTGGCTTAAGCCTCTACTTGAGGGTGAGATTCGCTCCAGTTTCGCGATGACCGAGCCCGACGTGGCGTCCTCGGACGCCACCAACATCGCCCTGCGCATCGAGCGCGACGGCGATACCCAATCGGGCACCGCCCATGGCGGGGGGCAGGCAGGCGCCTACGTGCTCAACGGGCGCAAGTGGTGGATCTCCGGGGCACTTCACCCCCACTGTCAGATCATGATCGTGATGGGCAAGACCAATCCGGACGGTCCACGCCACCGCCAGCAGAGCCAGATACTCGTGCCGATCGACACACCCGGCGTCGAGATCGTGCGGGGGCTGCCCGTGTTCGGCTATCAGGACCAGGAGGGTCACGCCGAAATCACCTTCACCGATGTGAGGGTGCCTGCCGAGAACCTGATCGCGGGCGAGGGCGATGGCTTCATGATCGCCCAGGCACGACTCGGGCCCGGACGCATCCACCACTGCATGCGCTCGATCGGCGCGGCCGAGCGGGCGCTGGAGGCGATGTGCAGGCGCGCGGTGTCGCGCACCACATTCGGTCAACCGGTCGCCGCGCGCGCCAACGTGCAGGACTGGATCGCCGAGGCGCGCATCGAGATCGAGATGGCACGCCTGCTCACGCTCAAGGCGGCATGGCTGATGGACACGGTCGGCAACCGCCACGCGCGCACAGAGATCGCCGCGATCAAGGTGGCCGCACCGAACATCGCGCTGAAGGTGATCGATCGCGCCATCCAGGTGCATGGCGGCGGCGGCGTATCGGACGACTTCACGCTCGCGTGGGCGTACGCCCATCTGCGCACGCTGCGCCTCGCCGACGGGCCCGACGAGGTGCACAAGCTCTCGATAGCGCGACGCGAGCTTGCGCCCTATATGCCCACCGTGCCCACCGAGGCTGGCTGACGGCGCGTCCGCGCGACCAAGACAGAACCGGCGAATCCGCGCCCAACCAACGGCGGGCTGTACCCGCCGCCGAAGTTCCCCTAGCCGCCGCGAGAGAGGCGCAGGCTGTAGAGCACGGCGGCGACTGACGTAGCGAGATTGAGACTCGACACGCCCTCGCGCATCGGTAGGCGCAGACGTGCGCTGGCGCGCTCCAGCAGCCGCTCGCTGAGACCGTCGCGCTCGGTGCCGAACGCGAGCAGGGCACGCGGCGGGACGCGCTCGGGGTGCAAATCCTCGCCGTCGGGGTCCAGTGCCAGCAGCGGCCGGTCACTGTCGGGCAGCGCCTCGATGCGCGCAACCGGCAGCGCAAAGTGCAGGCCAGCCGAGCCGCGCACCGCCACGGGGTCCCACGGGTCCTGGCGACCCGTGGTCAGCACCCCCGCCGCTTCAGCGGCCGCGGCGACCCGCACGACGGCGCCGAGGTTGCCGAAGTGGCGCGGATCCTCCAGCAGCACGAGCGGCGCGCTCTGCGGCGCAGCGAGCAGAGCAAACGGATCGCTGCGAACACGAGCAGCGACACTCACGACACCGGTGTGTGGAACGTAGGGGCCCAGGCGCTTGAAGGCCTCGACCGGGAGCACCACCGAAAGCGTCTGTATGCGCTCGACCAGGTCCGGGGCCAGGCCACGCGCCAGGCACTCCAGCTCAGCGGGGTCCACGCACGCCACCATCTCAACTGATGCGCCGAACCTGAGCGCGTGCTTGAGCGCGTGGAAGCCTTGCAGCACCACCAGCTTCTCGTCGCGGCGAGCCTCGTGGAAGCGTCGCACGACGGCGGGAGTGTCGAGGCTGGGCGCGCCGATGCTCACAATCCGAGTGTATGTGGGCCGCCGGTTCCCTGTGACCGCGCGACTTCCCCCGCCACGGTAACGTTATTTTGAGCACAGGCGACATGGCCGAGATGGAGTCGGACCCGCCCCGGGAACGAACAGCAAATCCAAAAATGTCCTCAACCAGCCACTCCACGCACAGCTCCGACGCCGAAGGCGCCAGCGGCCTCGGACTGTCGGGCGACCTGCTCGCGTGCGTATCCGCGCTGGCCGACGGTCGCGTCAGCTCGGCCCAGCTGGTCGAGCAGGCCCTCGCCCGCATCGACGCGACCCAACCCACGCTCAACGCGTTTCGCATCGTGCGCGGCGAGTCCGCGCGCGCGGAGGCCACCGAGGCCGACCGGCGGATCGCGGCCGGCGAGCGCCTGCCCCTACTCGGAGTGCCAATCGCGATCAAGGACGACGTGGACCTTGCCGAGCACCCCACCGCCTTCGGCTGCCCCGGCCCCTTCGCGGTCAAGCGCGAGGACTGCGAGATGGTGCGCCGCCTGCGCGTCGCCGGAGCGGTGATCGTCGGTAAGACCAACACGCCCGAGATCGGGCTCTACCCCTTCACCGAGGGCTCGGCCTTC
>DATNKN010000447.1:0-3470 GCA_035603375.1 Solirubrobacteraceae bacterium | reverse complement strand
CGACCTCGCGCTCGCGAGCGTCGGGCCGCAGACGATCTCCGACATCGTCAGCTGCCCGGGAACAGACAGCTGCAAGCTCGGCATCACGAGCTCGATGGGCCTCAACCAGGCGGTCGCGGAGCGGATCGCCGCGATGGCGATCGAGGACCCGCTGACGCAGGGAATCCACATCAAGATGAGCGGCTGCCCGAACGGCTGCGGGCAGCATCACATTGCCAACATCGGCTTCTACGGCGCCGCGATCAAGGTTGGCGATCGCAGCGTGCCTGCCTACATCCCCCACCTCGGCGGCCGCTATGAGGACGGCGACGTCGTCATGGGACAGCGGCTCAAAGCCAGGCTGCCGGCCAAGCGCGTACCTGAGGCGGTGGAGCGCTGGCTGCGCCACTACGAGCGCGGGCGCGCCGATGGCGAGGAGTTCAACGCGTTCGTCGGGCGCGTCGGGACGGGCGAGTTTGAAGAGCTGGTCAAGGATCTGGCGCTGCCACCCGAATTCAGCCTCGAAACGATGAACAGCTTCATCGACTGGAGCCGCTCGGAGCCGTTCGCGGTCGTTCGTGGCGAGGGCGAATGCGCGGTCTAGCGACAGCCCCAGCGCCGCCGGACCTCGAGGACTCGAGTGCCGAGGCGGTGCTCGCCCACATGCTCGAGCGCTACCATCCGCGACTCGCGCTGGCGTGCTCCTTCCAGAAGGAGGAAGCAGTCCTGATCGACATGCTGCTCAGACTCGAGCCGGGAGCGCGGGTCTTCACGATCGACACCGGAGCCCTGTTCCCTGAGACCTACCAAGCCTGGCGTGCGCTCGAGAGCCAATACGGCGTGCGCGTCGAGATCTTCGATGCCCAGGACCCAACCGGCGCCGGCTGGAGCGCGGGCCGCTGCTGCTCCGAGCGCAAGGTCGCCGCTCTCGACAGCGCCCTGGAGGGCCTCGAAGGCTGGATCACCGGGCTGCGCCGCGAGCAGGCGCCGACCCGCGCCAGCGTGCCGAAGCTGTCCTTCGACGCGCGGCGATCGGTCTGGAAGGCCAACCCGATCGCGGACTGGGATGAGCGGGCGGTCTGGGACTACATCGCGCGCCACGACGTTCCCTACAACGAGCTCCACGACCGCGGCTACGCCTCGATCGGGTGCATGCCCTGCACGCTCCCCGGCAGCGGCCGCGAAGGTCGCTGGGCAGGCAGCAACAAGACCGAGTGCGGAATCCACCTCGACGGCTGAGCCGGTGAGACCACCGCCCAGCCGTCACGGCCGCATGGCGGCTGCGAGCCGATGAGCTCCGCCACCAAACCGGCCACCCGGCTCACGCATTTGCGTGCGTTGGAGTCGGAGGCGGTGCAGGTGATGCGTGAGGTGGTGGCGACGTTTGTGCGGCCGGTGTTGTTGTTTTCTGGGGGTAAGGATTCGATTGTGTTGTTGCGTTTGGCGGAGAAGGCGTTTCGTCCGGCGGCGTTTCCGTTTGTGTTGTTGCATGTCGATACGGGCGAGAATTTTCCGGAGGCGATCGAGTTTCGTGATCGTCGCTGCGGTGAGCTTGGTGAGCGTTTGATCGTGGCTAGCGTCCAGGACTCGATCGATCAGGGCCGGGTTGTCGAGGAGCGCGGTCCGCGCGCGTCGCGCAACCGTTTGCAGACGACGACGTTGCTCGACGCGCTCGCCGCGGGGCGCTTTGACGCGGCGATCGGCGGCGCGCGCCGCGACGAGGAGCGCGCGCGCGCCAAAGAGCGGATCCTCAGCTTCCGCGACGACCTCGGCCAGTGGGACCCCAAAAACCAGCGTCCCGAGCTGTGGAACCTCTACAACACGCGCATCCACCAAGGCGAGCACGCGCGCGTCTTCCCGCTGTCGAACTGGACCGAGCTCGACGTCTGGGAATACATCCAAAGCGAACGCCTCGAAGTGCCCTCGATCTACTTCGCCCACCAACGCCAAGTCTTCGAACGCGACGGCATGCTCTACGCCTACCGCGAAGGCCAACAACTCCTGCCCGGCGAACAAGTCTTCAAAGACACAGTCCGCTACCGCACCGTCGGCGACATGAGCTGCACCGGCGGCGTCCGCTCCCAAGCAAACACAATCACCCAAATCGTCAGCGAAATCACCGCCACCCGAATCACCGAACGCGGCGAAACCCGCGCCGACGACAAAACCAGCGACGCAGCCATGGAAGACCGCAAAAAAGCCGGATACTTCTAGAGATGACGCTCGATCTATTGCGATTCATGACGGCGGGCTCCGTCGACGACGGCAAGAGCACGCTGATCGGCCGGCTGCTCTACGACTCCAAGCAGGTCCTCGACGATCAGCTCGAGCACGTCGCCGAGGTATCGCGCCGCCGCGGCGAACCGGACATCGACCTCGCCCTCCTGACCGACGGTCTGCGCGCCGAGCGCGAGCAGGGAATAACGATCGACGTCGCCTACCGCTACTTCAAGACCCCGGCGCGGCGCTTCATCATCGCCGACTGTCCAGGCCACCAGCAGTACACGCGCAATATGGTCACCGGCGCGTCGACCGCCGACCTGGCGATCGTCCTGCTCGACGCGCGCAAGGGTGCGCTCGAGCAGTCCAAGCGCCACGCCTTCATCAGTGCGCTGCTCGGGATCCCCCACATCGTGATCGCGGTCAACAAGATGGACCTCGTCGAGTACTCACAGGAGCGCTTCGAGGAGATCGTCGAAGAGTTCGCACCGTTCGTCGAGAAGCTCGGCGTGGGCGACGTCATCAACATCCCGATCTCGGCGCTGCGCGGCGACAACGTCGTCAACGGCTCGGAGAACATGGAGTGGTACGCCGGGCCGACACTGCTCAAGCACCTCGAAGAGGTCGAGGTCGCCTACGACCATCCCGACGAGGTGCCGGCGCGGTTCCCGGTGCAGTGGGTCATACGGACCGGCGGGGAGCGCGGCGAGTACCGCGGCTACGCCGGACAGATCGCGAGCGGCGCGTTGCGGACCGGTGAGGAGGTGCTCGTGCTGCCGGCCGGCCAGCGGACGCGGATCAGCGCGATCGACACCTACGACGGATCGCTCGAGGAGGCGGTCGCACCGCTCTCGGTGACGCTGCGACTCGAAGACGATCTGGACGTCGCCCGCGGCGAGCTGATCTGCGCGACCGCTGAGCCACCGACGGTTGCCCGCAACTTCGAGGCCGACGTCTGCTGGCTCGCGACCGACCCGCTGCGTCCCGGCGCTCGCTACGCGATCAAGCACACGACGCGCGACGCGACAGCCATCATCGGTGAGCTCGTCGATCGCGTCGACGTGCACACGCTCGAGCGCGACGGCGCGCCGGATGAGCTCGCACTCAACGACATCGGCCGGATCACGATGCGGACCAGCGTGCCGCTCGCGATCGACCCGTACGCGCGGAACCGCCGCACCGGCAGCTTCATCCTGATCGACGAGGCCTCCAACGCCACCGTCGGCGCGGGCATGATCACTTCCGCGCACTAACATTGCGCGGAACGTGCG